>DASWCX010000272.1:0-10700 GCA_036395815.1 Actinomycetota bacterium
ACTGGACGGCGAACAGCCCCGGTATGCCCCAACCGGCACAGGCCGGTGCCCAGTTCGGCTTCGCCCTCGGGGTGGGCGACTTCAACGCCGATGGGTACTCGGATCTCGCCATTGGTGCGCCGCGCCAGGACGTGGGGCCCGGCCTGACCGATGCCGGGGCGGTGTACGTACTCTACGGGTCCGCCGCCGGCCTTCAGACGTCGGCTCCGGCCGCCCAGTACTTCTCCGGCGACTCTCCGGGGATGCCGTCCCCGTCCGTGGCCAACGCCCTGTTCGGGCGGTCCTTCTCCGCCGGCGACTACAACGGCGACGCGAAGGACGACCTGGCCATCGGCGCGCCGCGGGAGGACGTCGTGGTCGGGGCCACGACATACACGGAAGCCGGCGTGGCCTATGTCCTGTACGGGTCGAGCGCGGGCCTGCAGACAGCCAGCCCGGCCGCCCAGTTCTGGACCCAGGACAGCCCCGGGGTGCCGGACGAGGTCGAGTCGAGCGACTGGTTCGCCCGCTCGCTCGGGGCTGGGGACTTCAACGGCGACGGGTACATCGATCTGGCTGTTGGCGTGCCGCTCGAGGACGAGGAGGGCGGCACGAAGCAGCGAAAGGACTCGGGGGCGATCAACGTCCTCTATGGGTCTGCGGCGGGACTCCAGGCCGTCTCGCCGGCGGCCCAGTTCTGGGACCAGGACAGCACCCACGTGAAGGACCAGGATGAGAAGGGCGACTACTTCGGGCACAACCTCGCCGCTGGCGACTTCAACGGTGACGGTTACGCCGACCTCGCCATCGGCGTCCGGTTGGAGGACCTGAACGAAAGGCCCCTCCTCGCGAACGCCGGGGCGGTCAACGTGCTCTACGGTTCGAGCGCCGGCCTGCAGACCGATCTCCCCGAGAACCAATTCTGGAGCCAGGACGCCAAGCACGTCCAGGACACCGCGGAGAAGGCCGAGGAGTTCGGCTTCAGCGTCGCCGCGGGCGACTTCAACGGGGACGGGTACTCGGACCTCGCCATCGGTGTGGCGTTCGAGTCCATCAACGACCAAGTCAAGGGCGCCGGAGGCGTCAATGTGCTGTACGGGTCGAGCGCCGGCCTGCAGACCGATCTCCCGGAGAACCAGTTCTGGACCCAGGACACGTCCCGGGTCTTGGACAACAGCGAGGTCCTGGACAACTTCGGGTTCAGCCTGGTGGCGAACGACTACAACTTCGACGGTCGGATCGACCTCGCCATCGGGGTGGTGAACGAGGATCTCGAGGAAACCACCACCATCACCGACGCCGGCGCGGTCAACGTGCTGTATGGAGGACCGGCCGGCCTACAGACCGACGCGCCGCTGAACCAGTTCTGGAGCCAGGACAGCCCGGGAATGCCGGGCGACGCGGCCGACCTGAACGAGTTCGGGTGGTGGCTGGCCTAGCCCGGAGCCTACTCGAGTTCCCGCTCTGCCCACCCATGCGGGAGCCTCGCGATGACCTCCTCCGCTTGGCCAAGGAGAGACTGGTCAACTCCCCCGGAACGAAGCTCGCTCGCCAAGGCCGCGAGCGTCGAGATGATATCTGCCATCAGCGCCGACTCGGGGGCCGAGGGCTCGAGAATCTTCGCCGCCTCCAGATCGACCCGGAGCGCGTCTTCGGGACGTCCCTCCGCCCAATAGCGCAGCGCAAGCTCGTGGAGGCTCCCGCCCACAACCGCAGCTTTTTCCTCCTCGCCACCGGAGACGCTGCGGCCAGGATCCGGATCGAACTCAGGCATGTGCGCTACAGATACCAGGTCGAGATCCCCGGCGTCAGTTTGCTCGGGCACGGGTCATCCGTATCCCCGGACACACTTCCGTGTTTCCTCTTTCGGACCCGGCCTTCCTTGGGCTACGCTGGCGGCGACGGGGGAGGGTTCGTTCATGGAGTGGGACCTCCTGTACGGCCTCAAGGACGAGGAGGTCGAGCAGGTTCTTGCCGCCGGGCGGAAGCGGCGGTTCGCCAGGCGTGAGGTCGTGTGGCACGAAGGGGATCGCGCCGAGGCCATCCACCTGATCCGCTCGGGGCGGATCGCCATCCGGGGCATGACCTCGCTCGGAGACGTCGCCACGGTGGGCGTGGTGGGACCCGGCCAGGCAGCCGGCCTGATCGCCGTCCATGGAACCGATCCCTACTACACCACCAACGCCGTGGCGCTCGAGCCCACCGAGACCGTGTCCATCAGGGTCGACGACCTGAGGGCGATCCGGCACCGCTTCCCCAGCGTGGACGACGCCCTGGTGCGGTTCATCGCGGACCGGGTGCTCGACGTGGTCACCCAGCTCCTGGACGCGCTCTACGTCTCGGCCGACACCCGCGTCATCAGGCGCCTCATGGCATTGTGCGATCTGTACGGCCGGGGCGACCCGGAGATCGTCATTCCGCTCACCCAGGAGGACCTGGCCGGGCTGGCCGGGGTGGCCCGGCCAACCGTGAACCGCGTGCTCAAGGACGTGGAGCGCCGGGGGATGCTGCGTCTCTCCCGGGGGAGCATCACCATCACCGACCTCGAACGCCTCGCTGCCAGGGCGAACTGACGCCTTCGCTGTGTGCCTGCGGTTACGGACCGCGAGTCGCTGCGGCATCCAGCCTGTCGTCCCGGCCCTCACGGTCCGTTCGTGTGGACCGCCACGCCCGGTCCATCGCCAGATTCACGGCCAATCCGTGTCGCCGGGGACGGTGACCCGACCCGCCTTCGCGGTCTGCTTCCACTCCGATGAGGAGGGGGGTGGACCGGTGATCAGGATCTACATAATCACCGAGGTTCGTTCGTACGGCGAGGCGCTGGGGCAGGCGCTCCATGGAGCCGGGCGGGTCGAGGTCGTGGGGAGCTCCGGGCATCCGATGGAGGCTCTGGAGGATCTGGTCGCCATGGACGTAGACGTTGTCCTGCTCGACGTTCCGTGGCCGGAGGGTCCGTTGTGGGCCGCGGAGATCCGCGCGGTGGCACCCGAGGTCCTGGTGGTGGTGCTCGGGCTGGCGGAGGCCGAACACCGGATGATCACGTGGGCCCAGGCGGGGGTGGCCGGGTACCTCGGGCGCGAGGCCTCGCTCGAGGAGTTCGGCGAAGCGATCGAAGGCGCCACTCGGCGTGAGCCGAGCTTCCTGCCCGAGACCGCGACCATCCGGCTCAGGCGGATCGCCGCGGCGGCCGACGCGCTCAGCCCGGCGTGCGGCCAGCGATCGCTGACCACGAGGGAGCGGGAGATCCTGCAGCTGGTGGGGCAGGGACTTTCGAACCAGCAGATCGCCAGACGCCTGTACATCGCGCTGCCGACGGTGAAGAACCACGTTCACAACATCCTGGAGAAGCTCGGGGTGCACCGGCGGATCGACGCCGTTGCGGAGGTCCGAAGAGGAGGATTCGGGTTCGGCGCCGGGCCCGCTCCTACGGACGGAACCAGGCCGTATCTGCACGCGATCCGCAGCTAGCGGACGACGCTACCCGGGTGGCGGTGGCGGGAGGACGAGGGGGATCGTGGGCCGAGGTGGGATCGGAGGAACCAACGCGAGCCGAGTATCGATGGCCCGATTGACCGTCTCGATGAATCGGTCCGGATGGTCGGTACGGTACGTGGTGAAGGCGACGCTGGCGCCGGTGTCGAAGACAAAGCGCAACCCCTTGTTGAGCCCCTGGCCGTCCATGGAGACCCTGCGAAGCCGACCGAACTGGATGTCCGCGAGGAACCGACCGGATCGACTGAACGATCCGCGTCGGAAGACCAGCAGGCGCCGGTCCGTGGCGGCCAGAAGCATGTTCGTCGCCGCCGGGAAGCCGCTGTCTCGGGCGATGTTCCGCTGTTCCACGGACAGGGCGAGGACCATGAGCAGGCCACCAAGGGCGCCGACACCCACGTGCTGCGTCGTGGCCCGAACGGCGGCCAGGATCGGTTCGCCAGGCTGCAGCACGGCCGAAGCCTCACGCTGAATCCTTGCCCGCTGATCCGCCACGCCGAGAGCTCCTTGGCCGCTGCTCAGGCTTCGACCGGTGAGCGAGCCTCCTTGAGGCCAGCGCCGTCAGCTATTCGGTCACTGCTCGTCCGGTTCGATCCAGCTGCCGATATTGACCTCGATGAGGGGGTCGTGGCGCGACCGGATTTCGAGTCGGCGATCCACCGACTTCAGCATCGAGAGGGTCGATAGGGGAGCCCGGATGGGAGGTTTCGAGGTTCGCGCGTCCCCGGCCACGACGCAGGCCTGGAGGGTTCTGCGCAGGAAGAGGGCGGCATGGCGAGTGCTGGCGAGCGTCGCGTGGTTCGTTCAGTTCGTCGCGGCGTTGGTTCTCGGCGACAGCCCAGGTCCCGTTGACCTCCCCCAAGGCACGATCCGCGGCGGCGAAACACAGCTGACCGCGGGGGTGGTGGTGGCGAAGTTACGCGGCTGGCCCGCCCGCCGGGAGGAGTTCGTGGCCAGAAGCCTGGCCGTTCGTTTGCGTGGTCCCGCCGCCACGATGAGGGGGAGGCTCTACGTGTCCGATCGAGACATGGTGTGGATACCCGACCGAGAGTGGCGCGCGATCGATGCGAGGGATCTCCTGCTCCGGCTGGATAGATCGCCCGCGCGGAACTCGCCTCACTTCGACGGAGCACCGGTCTCACCCTCTTCACCACCGATGGGTCCGAGGTGTGGTTATGGCTCGGGCGTCGGGTCGACGACCTCGACCGGTGGGTGAGCGGCTAGCTCACCGTGCCGCCGCATGCGGCTTCGGGGGTTCAACCGGCACTGGACCGTTTGCCCAGATCGAGTCGGGTGGTCAACTTCGCCGAGCCTCGCGGACGGTGCGGACGGTCCCGCCCCGGTTTCCGCCCACCAGCGCGGCCGCCCTCCCGTCGCCGGCAAGCCCCGCGGTGCAGCTCACCGCCCTGGGGGGGTGAGGACTCCTCGGCGCCCACCGTCCGCACACCGGGCTTCCCCGGCCCCTGTCCCGGGTTCGCGGCCGTCCGGCCCGGCCTCCTCTATCCCTCCGCAGCCGATCTTTGACGCCCTCCTGGACCGCCCGTAAGCTCTCGGCGCCTCGATGGCGGGGCGCATCCTCCGGAGCCTCGAGAAAGGTGAGCGATGACGCGACGCGTGCTGATCATGGGGGCGGCCGGCAGGGACTTCCACAACTTCAACGTGGTCTATCGGGACGACCCTGAGGTCGAGGTCGTCGGGTTCACGGCCACGCAGATCCCCTTCATCTCCGAGCGGCGCTACCCGCCCGAGCTGGCCGGCGCCCGCTATCCCGACGGCATCGCCATCGCCCTGGAGGAGGAGCTGCCTCGCCTCATCGAGGAGCTCGACGTCGACGAGGTCGTGTTCGCCTACTCCGACGTGTCGCACCAGTACGTCATGCACCGGGCCAGCGCGGTGATGGCCGCGGGCCCGTCCTTCTCGCTGCTGGGGCCGGACGCCACCATGCTCGACGCGAACGTTCCCGTGGTCGCGGTCTGCGCGGTTCGGACCGGCTCCGGGAAGAGCCAGACCACCCGCAAGGTCGTCCGGACCCTCAGGGACCTGGGCAAGACCGCCGTGGTGGTCCGCCACCCCATGCCCTACGGCGACCTGGTGGCCCAACGGGTCCAGCGGTTCGCGTCGTTCGACGACCTGGACCGGGCCGACGTGACCGTGGAGGAGCGGGAGGAGTACGAGCCGCACATCAAGAACGGCACGGTGGTGTACGCCGGCGTCGACTACGGGGACATCCTGGAGCAGGCCCAGAAGGAGTGCGACGTCCTGGTGTGGGACGGCGGCAACAACGACTATCCGTTCTACCGGCCCACGGTGCACATCACGGTGGCCGATCCGCTCCGCGCGGGCCACGAGCTCTCCTATCACCCAGGCGAGACGAACCTGCGGATGGCGGACGTCGTGGTGATCAACAAGATCGACTCGGCCACCCACGACCAGGTGGCGGAGGTGTGGGGATCGATCCGGGAAGCGAACCCGAGGGCCATCGTGATCCGCGCCAGGAGCCCCGTCACCTTCGAGGACCCCGTCGACCTCGCCGGGAAGCGGGTGCTGGTCATCGAGGACGGGCCCACGCTCACCCACGGCGAGATGCGGTATGGGGCTGGGGTGGTGGCGGCCCGGCAGAGCGGAGCGGCGAGCATCGTGGATCCGAGGCAATGGGCCGTCGGCACCATGAAGGACGTCTACGCGAAGTACGACGTGGGCCCGGTCCTTCCGGCCATGGGGTATTCGGCGGACCAGCTGAAGGAGTTCGAACAGATGATCAACGCCGCCGACGTCGACGGCGTGCTGATCGCCACGCCCATCGACCTGCGCAAGCTCGTCCACATCGAGAAGCCGGCCTATCGCGTGTTCTACGAGCTCGAGGAGGCGGAGGGCTCGCCGACCATCGCCGACGTGCTCGGTCCCGTTCTCGACTGAGCCCGGGGCCGAGCCGTGAAGGAACCACGGTCCGGGTCCGTGTCGTTCGATCGCGCGGCCGAGTACTACGACCGGACGCGGACGCTCCCGGCGGACACCGCCGAACGGCTGACTCGAACCCTGGCAGACGAGCTCCGCGGTCGGGGGACAGTCCTCGAGGTGGGCGTGGGGACCGGACGGATCGCCCTGCCGCTGTCCAGGGTGGGGATCCCGATGACCGGGGTGGATCTCTCGGCCCCGATGCTGCGCAGGCTGGCCCAGAACGCCGGAGGGACCTCGCCCTTCCCTGTGGTCCAAGCGGACGCCACGGCCCTGCCGTTCCGCCCGGCGTCGTTCGGGGCCGTCCTGGCCTGTCACGTGGTGCACCTCATCCCTCGGTGGCGGGAGGCGCTGGCGGCGATGGCGCGGGCGGTTCGGCCCGGCGGCGTGGTGCTGATCGACCCCGGCACCCAGGACGCGGGGTGGTGGACTGAGGTCCAGGACGAGTTCGGCCGCGCCGCCGGCGTGGAGCCGAAGGCGCGGTTCGTGGGCACACACGATCCGCGGGAGATCGACGTGGCCATGGCGGCCCTCGGCGCGAAGGTGCGGCTCCTCCCGCCGATCACGGGGCACGAGACGGAGTCGATCGAAGAGGTGATCGGGAAGCTCGAGGAGGGGCTCTACTCGTGGACCTGGAGGATGGACGAGCAGCGGCGGGCCCGGGCGGGGGAGGAAACCCGGCGGTGGGCGGCCGCGGCGATGGGGGACCTGGACCAGCCACGCGAGGGCAGCTGGGAGATCAGGTGGCGGGCCTACGACATACCGTCGTAACCGCTATGCCAAGGGAGCGTTTCGCGCGGTGGACCGGGAAAATTCCAGGACCCGTTCGAAGATGGACTCGGCGTCGTAGTCGAGGGTGGCCACGTGGAAGGAGTTGCGCAGCGTGATCAGCTCCTTCTGCTCGCTGCCGGCCCGCTGGTAGACCCGGGTCGAGTTCGCCGGCTTCACCAGGTGGTCCTCCGTAGACGAGAACACCAGGAGGGGAAGCCGGAGGGAGGGAAGCTCCCCGTCCGTGGTGCGGAGCAACCTGCCCATCTGTCCCGCCGCCCGCAGCGGCGTGCGGTCGTAGACGATCTCGTCCTGGCCCGGCTTCTTGATGTCGTTGCCGACTCCCTTGACGGTCTTGGTGAAGAGCCGGGCCACCGGCGCGAGTGCGAGGTCCGGCCGCCGGACCAACGGGTTGATGGCGGCGACGCCTCGCAGCTCGTCGGGGTGCTTGGCCCCGAGATGCAAGGCCAGGGCCCCGCCCATCGAGAGCCCGACGACGATCAAGTCAGGGCACCGCGAGGCGAGATCCTCAAGTGCCTGCTCCGCGTCCCGCTCCCAGTCCTGCCACGTGGTCGAATCGAGGTCTTCCCACGTCGTCCCGTGCCCGGACAGCCTCGGGCCCACGGTCGACACGCCGCGCTCGGCCAGCCATTCGCCCATGGGCCGCATGGACGCGGGACAGCCGGTGAAGCCGTGGATCAACAGGGCTCCCAGCAGGCCGGCGTCGAAGCGGAAGGCCTCGGCTCCGGGCACGATGCGCGTCTTCATGTCAGGAGATCACGGTGGTGGCCGGCGGTGCCGCGAACATCAGCGCCGGGAGTGGCCTCGGAACAGCTGAAGGACGAGGAACATGGAGAACGCGCCGGCCGCCCCCACCAGGATGACGAGCACGGCCACGAACGACCATTCGAGCTTCCCGAACGCGAGCATGAACCGGGTGGTTTCCCTCCTGGGCGGCTGTGTGTAGTCTAGTACGAAGTAACCGGACCCCTGGATGTGCAGTCCAAGCCGGGAGGGGGAGGGTCCCATGTACTGGTTCCTCATGAAATACGTCTTCCTCGGGCCCATCCTTCGGCTGCTGTTCCGGCCGAAGGTGAGCGGCCTGGAGAACATTCCCGCCGAGGGTCCGGCCATCCTTGCGGCGAACCACCAGTCCTTCCTCGACGACCTGCTGCTCCCGCTGGTGGTGCCGAAGCGCAAGGTGGTGTTCCTGGCCAAGGCCGACTACTTCGACAAGTGGTACCTGCGGTGGTTCTTCAAGGGCGCCAACGTCATCCCGGTCCGGCGGGAGAGCCGCTCGGCCGCCGAGGCGGCGCTCAACACCGGGGTCCAGGCGCTGAAGGAGGGAGCGTTGGTCGGGATCTTCCCGGAGGGCACCCGGTCACCCGACGGCCGGCTGTACCGGGGGAAGACGGGGATGGCCCGAATGGCGCTCGAGGCCCAGGTCCCGGTGATCCCGGTGGCCATCGTGGGGACCTTCGAGGCCATGCCGTACGACCGGAAGATGCCGAAGCCCGGCCGGTGCGAGGTGCGGTTCGGCAAGCCGCTCTCGTTCGAGCGGTTCTACGACCGTCCCGCCGACCGGTTCGTGCTGCGGTCGGTCACCGACGAGCTGATGTACGAGATCATGCTGCTCTCGGGTCAGGAGTACGTCGACGAGTACGCGACGAAGTTCAAGGGAGCCAAGGCTGACGAACGGGTGAAGGCGGCCGCGAAGCCTCCGTCGCCGGAGCAAGACAAAGTCCAAGCCGCCACCGGGCCCGAACCTCCGGCCTCTCCCTAGAGACTAGCGCGGCTGCCGGCCGGCTCCCGCGCCTCAGGCCTCCCGCGGGAGCGGGGCCGTCGCCACCAGGTCTCCCCGCTTGACGGCCCGTTGTTCGCTACCGTGCTGGATCCATTTCGAGCCGCAGGCCGTGCAGAAGGCGCGCCGCTCCGGACTCACCACAACCACGATCCTGACCGACTGGCATACGGGACACCGCGCCATCCCAGCTCCCTTCCGACGTGCGGGCCGCCGGCCCATGCAACCCCAGACCGGTCCGGGCCGTGTGTACCCGGGCGCTCAGGCGGGAAAACGGGAGGGGGGTCCTTGGGGACCGCCGATTCAGTGACAAAACGTCACACCGATGCCCAGCGGAGGGACCGGCGCACGGCCTCCCGCCAGCCCCGGTACCGCTGCTCGGCTTCGGCGGCGTCTCCGGGTTCGAACTCGCGATCGGCCCTCCACAAGCCGGCGATCTCCGCGGTGGAGCCCCACACCCCCACACCGAGCCCAGCGAGGTAGGCGGCGCCGAGGGCCGTGGTCTCCTGGACCGAGGTGCGGCGGACCGGGACGCCCAGGAGATCCGCCTGGAACTGAAGCAGGGAGTCCATCGCGCTGGCCCCACCGTCCGCCTTCAGCTCCGTCAGCGGCATCTCGGCGTCCGATCGCATTGCGTCGACCACGTCCCGTGTCTGGTAGGCCATGGCGTCGACGGCGGCCCGGACCAGGTGGGCCCGGGTAGTTCCGCGGGTGATGCCGACGATGGTGCCGCGCGCGTACGGGTCCCACCACGGGGCCCCCAACCCGGTCAGAGCCGGGACGAAGTACACCCCGCCGGTGTCCGGGACGGACTCCGAGAGCGGCCCCGCCTCGGCCGCCTCCCGGATCACCCCGAGGCCGTCCCGCAGCCACTGGAGCGCCGCGCCGGTGACGAAGATCGACCCCTCCAGGGCGTAGGCGGTGGCGGTTCCCTCCGCGCAGGCCACCGTGGTCAGCAGGCCCGAGGAGGACCGGACGGGCGACGAGCCGGTGTTCATGAGGACGAAGGAACCCGTGCCGTACGTGTTCTTCGAGGTCCCGGGGTCGAAGCAGGCCTGTCCGAACAGCGCCGCCTGCTGGTCGCCGGCCACCCCCGCGATCGGGGCCTGGATCCCCAGGAACAGGTCCGGGTGGGTCGAGCCGAACGGAGCCGACGAGGGAAGGACGTCGGGCAGGAGCGAGCCGGGGATCCCCAGGCGCTCCGACAGCTCCTGGTCCCACGCCAGGCGGTGGATGTCGAACAGCATGGTCCGGGAGGCGTTGGTCCGGTCGGTGGCGTGGACCCCGCCCCCAGTGAGCCGGGCCAGCAGATAGGAGTCGACCGTGCCGAAGGCCAGCCGCCCGGCCTCGGCCTCGGCCCGGGCACCAGGAACGTTGTCGAGGAGCCAGGAGAGCTTCGTGCCGGAGAAGTACGGGTCGATCACCAGCCCGGTCCGGGCCCTGACCCGCTCCTCCCATCCCTCCCGGCGGAGCTGCTCGCACAGGGGTGCGGTTCTCCGATCCTGCCACACGATGGCGGGGTGGACCGGCCGGAGCGTGGCTCGGTCCCACAGCACGGTCGTCTCGCGCTGGTTCGTGATGCCGATGGCCGCGACGTCGGTGGGCGCCGTCTCGGCCCGCTCCAGGGCCTCGGAAGTTGATTCGAGCAGCGCCGCCCACCAGTGCTCCGGGTCGTGCTCGACCCAGCCCGGGCGGGGGAAGCTCT
>DASWCX010000273.1:0-2469 GCA_036395815.1 Actinomycetota bacterium
TGGCCACGGTCTGGGACAGCGCCACCAGCCGTTCGGTGTCGAGGTTGGGCGGCTGCGGCAGCGCCAGGCCGCTCGAGTTCGGGTTCACGATGGGGTGGACCAGCACCTCGGTGTGGGCCTCGTAGATCGGCGTCCGCCGGACGGAGGCGAACACGGCCGTCCCCGTGACAAGCAGCGTGATCAGGGCGATCTGCCACTTGTGCGTGCGGATCACCCGCAGCTGGTCTCGGAGCTCGCTGGCCTGTTCGGCGGTCGACGACATCAGCTCATCCCCCCGGAGCCCGGGCAGCGCCGCGGGCCCGCCGGCTTCGATCGGTCACCAATGGGTTCTCGGCATCGGCCCGATCCGCCTTGAGGGGCGGGGGTAGCTCGCCTGGTCCCTTCGGCCTAACCCGCCCGCCGGGCGGGGCGAGACAGAAGTCGACGAAGGGCTCGACCTGGCTCTCCCAGAACCCGGGCCGGAGGCGGTTGCTGGCCCCCTGTGCCATGGAGCGGCGGCCGGCCTCGGACATCCCGAGCGCCGTGACGATGGCCTCTCGGAGCGAGCCCGCAGATCCACCCCGGTAGTAGAGGGCGAAGGGCCCGAGCAGGTCCTCGGTCACCGCCGTCCGAGCCACGATGGAGGGGACGCCGAGGGCCGCCAGCTCCCACAGCCGGTTCGGAGAGACCAGGTCGGTGAACGAGGAAGGGGCCAGCCCGACGAATCCGAACCGGCACGTGCGCAGGGCGAACTGGAGGTCCGGGGGAGCGAGCTGGTCGAAGGTTCGGCACCGGCCTCCGGTGGGATTCTCGGCGAGGCGGGCCGGTCCCCGTCCGACCTGGAGGAGGTCAACCGGGCGTGGGAGTCCGCGAAGGGCTTCCTGAAGGGTGGGCAGGTCGTACCGGCGGATCAGCGAGCCGAACACCGCCAGGTCGTGTCGGAGCGCCGGGCGCGGGGAGTCCGGGTCGACGAAGATCCGCGGCGCGTTGTCGACCACCAGCCGGCGGCGCGCCCCCATGTTGCCGGTTCGCACGCCCATGGCCCCCGAGACGTCCACCACCCCGTCGGCCGAACGTACCGACCAGGCCTCCACCCGCCGGTAGAGCGCCGCCGCCGCGGCCGGGACCCCGGCCTCCCGGAGCATCTCCGCCTCGGGCTCGTGGTGGTCCAGGATCAGCCGAAGGCCGGGCCGGCGCCATCGGGCCGGCGCCATCAGCAGAACGAGCCAGGACGGGATCGAATGGACCACGACAACGTCGAAGCCGGGCCGAGCTCTGAGCACCCGGGCCAGCGCCCGCAGGCCGAACCCAAGGGCCTGGAGGGCCAGCACGACGGGATGGTCGGAGGGGGCCGACGACAGCGAGGTCACCCGTACGTTCGGGTGTCGGATCCACGTCTCCGGTTCGGGCCCGCTGGCCAGCACGTCCACCAGGACGCCCTCCCGCTCGGCCAGCGCCAAGCTCTCCTTCACCACCCGCGGGTCCGAGCCGAACGGGCCGTGCCGGATCACGCACACGCGGGTCACGGGGCCATCTCCCGATCGGTCAGGGACGGCTGAACCATGCCGGTCACGGCGCGGTACAGGCCGGCCAGGCGCGCCACAGCGTGGTCGAGCCGGTGGAAGTCGGGTTCGAACGGCCGCATGGCCCGGTCGTCCTGGAGCGCCCGGACGAGCGCGCGACCCAGGGAGGGCGCCGTCTGTTCCCCGGCCACGTACAGTCCATACGGGGGTCCGCCCCGCCGTCCCAGGTCGCCCACGTTCGTGGCCACCACCCGGAGCCCGCTGGCCAGCGCCTCCTCCACGACCATGGGCGATCCCTCGGCCTTCGAGCTGAGGAGCAGGACGGTCGCGGAACGGTACATGGCTGGCATGTCGGCGGGGGGCACCGCGCTCACGAAGCGATGCGAGAAGGGCGGGGCCGGCACGGTCCGGGCCCACGCCACCGCCGCCCGGGCCAGCCAGAACTGCTTCTCCGGGCGGTCCTCGCCCACGGTGATCACCTCGGCCGTCCCCGCCCCGCGAGGGGGCCCGGGGTGGAACCGGCCGGGGTCGACGCCGCAGGGGACGGGGTGCCCGCCGTACCGCTCGAGCAGGACCCGGTTCGTCACCACGATCTCGTCGGCCATGCCGATCACGGCGCTGGTGACCCTTCGGCGCCATCCGTCGGTGCCCTCGATCCCGTGGATGGTCAGGACGATCGGGATGTGGGACAGCCGCCGGCGATTGGGGGCCAGGGCGAGGAGCGAGAAGGGGTGGTGGACGTGCACGACGTCGAACCCCCCTTCGGCGATCTGACGGGAGATCCGGCCGCCCGAGAGATACCGGCTTCGGTGCTCTATTGGCTCCAGCGGGAAGACGGCCACGTCGAGTCCTTCGATCTCCCGGAGGCCTCGAACCTGCTCCTGGACGAAGATCCCGAAGGCCGCCCTGCCCGGATGGGGCCACATGTTCGTCACCACCGCGACGCGTGGCTGGCCCGAGGTTCGGC
>DASWCX010000274.1:0-10250 GCA_036395815.1 Actinomycetota bacterium
ACGCGGTCTCGGAACACGCGCTGGTGCAGCCTCTGCTTCACCAGCGTCTCGGCGTATCGGCGCACGGGATCGAACCCCGAAGCATCGCCCAGACCCGGCCGCCACGCGTCGCGCATCGTCTCGTCAAACGCCACGACGAACTGCTGGTGCTCCGGTTCCTCGCCGGCCAGCCAGATCGGGAACCTCGGCCGATAGATCCCGGGCCTCACCCCGATGAACCAGATGAGCGGCCGCTGCAGATCCGTCGCCCTCCGGAGGCCGACGTTGTCGGGATGACGCGGGTCGGTCCCTCGCCACTTGTAGCGGGGATAGCCGTCCGGGCCTTCTTCGTCGTGGTAGGGCGGCACTTCCCTCGGACGGACGTACGTGGTGAGGATGCTCAGCGCGGCCTCGAGGAACCGAGGCCGCCAGATCCCCTGCTGTGGTCCGATCAATCGAACCGGCCGTCCCTCGAAGACGAAGGACTCGAGCTCCGGCCGGGTGACAAGCCCTCCCGCCCGGTCGGTAGCCGACCGGAGGTAGGCGAACGCCGACCATCGGAGCCGTTCGTCGAGGCCGGCATCCATGGCTCGGCAAGGATGGCCGCCCCGTTTGTCGAATTCAAGCCATCGGGGCCACGGCCGCTCCCTAGGAGCATGCTACTGTATGTGTATGTTGGAACGTCGCCTTCAGATCCTGTTGGACAGGGACCGGTACGAGCGGGTGGCCCGCGAGGCCGAGGCACGTGGCACGTCCGTGGCCCAGGTCATTCGCGAGGCGATCGACCGAGCCTTTCCTTCGACCAGCCGCCGCCGCCAGCAGGCGGCCGACCGCATCCTCGAGGCCCCCGACAGCTCGGTGCCGGAGGTGGGTGAGCTCAAGCGCGAGTTGGACGAGCTTCGCGGCGGCGGCCGTTGATCGTTCTCGACACGACGGTTCTCGTCTACGCGAAGGGCACCGACCATCCGCTCCGTGAGGAGTGTCGCCGACTGGTCGAAGCGATGGGCCGACGAGATGTCGAGGCGACCACCACCCCCGAGGTGATCCAGGAGTTCGCGCACGTCCGAGCACGCCGCCGAGGCCGCGACGACGCGGCCTCCCTGGCGCTCGCGTACGCGGAGCTGCTGGCGCCGCTGCTCGTCGTTCGAGACGAGCACCTCAGGCTGGGCCTTCGGCTCTTCGAGCGCCACGTCGAGATCGGCGCCTTCGACGCGGTGTTGGCAGCCGTTACCCTGGAAGCAGGAGCGGACGCGCTCGTGACCGCCGATGCGGCCCTGGGCGTGGTGGACGGCCTCCGCGCCATCCACCCGGCCAGTCCGGAGTTCGAAACCCTGTTCTCGAGCTGACCGTCGGTCGATGTAGCCCGACGCCCGGTTCAGGATGTCCCACCCGCCATCCGGCGGGGCCCCTTCCCCGTCGAAGGAAATCTGCCCCGCCGGCGCGGTCATCATGGCCGGCGAATAGGGATCGGAGCCGTTCGATGCCTGAGCGGGAAGAACCATGCTCCAGTTGCCCGCGAGTGACGCAAGGGCCAGCCCGATCAGTCCGATCCTCGAGATGCGATCCCCCGGCAAATCCTCCAGAGCCTCGAGCCGTCCTCGTAGTCATCCGAGGCCGCCTCGCCCTTCTGTAGGCGTCCAGAACTCCATGCACCGGTGCGTCAGTCTCCGCGGCTGCCCAGAGCCACCCTGATCTCGTCCAGGATGGCAGGGTCGTCGATGGTGGACGGAACGTCGACCTCCTGGGCGTCAGCGATCTTTCGCATCGTGCCCCGCAGGATCTTCCCCGACCTTGTCTTGGGGAGGCGGTCCACCACCAGCACCTCCTTGAATGCCGCCACCGGACCGATCTCCTCGCGAACCATGGCCACCAGCTCCCGTCGGATCTCCGCGGGGTCCCGGTCCACCCCCGCCTTGAGCACGACGAACCCCACCGGGACCTGCCCCTTCATCGGGTCGTGGGCCCCGATCACGGCGCACTCGGCGACCTGTTGGTGGGTGGCCAGCACGGCCTCCATGGCCCCGGTCGACAGCCGGTGGCCGGCGACGTTGATCACGTCGTCGATCCGACCCATCACGAACAGGTAGCCGTCCTCGTCGACGAACCCCCCGTCGCCGGTGAGGTAATGGCCGGGGAACGTGGACAGGTACGACTCGACGTAGCGTTCGTCGTTCCGCCACAGCGTCGGCAGCGTTCCGGGCGGCAGGGGCAGCTTCACAGCCACCGCCCCCTCCCTGTTGGGCGGAAGGGGCTCCCCTCGCTCGTCGAGGATGCGCACGTCCCACCCGGGGACCGGCCTGGTCGGCGAGCCCGGCTTGATCGGGAGAGGCTCGATGCCCATGCAGTTCGCCGCGATCGGCCAGCCGGTCTCGGTCTGCCACCAGTGGTCGATCACCGGAACGCCGAGGAGCTCGGAGGCCCAGTGGTACGTGTCCGGGTCCAGGCGCTCCCCGGCCAGGAACAGGTAGCGAAACCGGGACAGGTCGTGGCGCCGAACGTACTCGCCGTTCGGGTCCTCCTTCTTGATGGCCCGGAAGGCGGTGGGCGCGGTGAACAGGGCCTTCACGCCGTGCTCCGCGATGACCCTCCAGAACGCGCCCGGGTCGGGGGTGCCGACCGGCTTGCCCTCGTACAGGATCGTTGTGCATCCCGTCAGCAGCGGCGCGTACACGATGTAGGAATGGCCCACCACCCACCCGACGTCCGAGGCCGCCCAGTACACGTCGCCGGGATGGGTGTCGTAGATGTTCGGCATGCTCCACCGGAGGGCCACGGCGTGCCCCCCGTTGTCCCTCACGACGCCCTTGGGCACAGCGGTGGTGCCCGACGTGTAGAGGATGTACAGGGGGTCGGTGGCGGCGACCGCCACGCACTCGGCCGGCACGGCATCTTCGACCAGGTCCGTCCAGTCGATGTCGCGTCCCTCCACGAGCTGCGCCTCGGCCTGCTCACGCTGGAGGACCACGCACCGGTCGGGGCGGTGCTCCGCCATCTCGATGGCCCGATCGAGCAGCGGCTTGTATTCGATCACCCGGTTGACCTCGATGCCGCAGGAGGCCGTCACGACCACCTTCGGCCTGGCGTCGTCGATGCGGATGGCGAGCTCGTGAGCGGCGAACCCGCCGAACACCACGGAGTGGATGGCCCCGATGCGGGCGCAGGCCAGCATCGCCACCGCGGCCTCGGGGACCATCGGCATGTAGATCACGACGGTATCGCCCTTCTCCACGCCCAGGCTCCGAAGGCCGCCGGCGAACAGAGCGACCCGGTCGCGCAGCTCCCGGTAGGTGAACCGTTCGATCCGCGCCGTCACCGGGCTGTCGTACACCAGGGCGAGCTGGTCGGCCCGGCCTCTGTCCACGTGACGGTCGAGCGCGTTGTGGCACGTGTTGAGCTCGCCGCCCCCGAACCACGCGTAAAACGGCGCCCGGGAGTCGTCCAGCACTCTTTCGGGCTCGCGGTACCAGTCGATCAGTTGGGCCGTCTCTCGCCAGAACCCGTCCGGGTCCTCGAGGCTTCGCCGGTAGATGCGCTCGTACTCGCCCACCATGACCTCCTGCGGCATGCGCGAACGGGGCTAGCGTAGACGGCCCGGGCTGTTCGAGCGAGGTCCGCCCGACGATGGGGAGTGAGCCGGATCACAGGGTTTGCGTGTCCCGGGTCGCATCCGCCACCAGCGCCCCCTCTGTATGGTTCGTCGTCTGGCCTCGCCGGAGGGACATGGACCCCAAGTACGCGGACAAGCTTCGTGAGCTGGAGCGACGGCTGCTGGACCGGCCGGGGGAGCTCGACCCCGCAGCCCGGCGCGCCGCCGCGGAGGGTGATCCGGTGCCCGAGGACCTCTCCGCGTTCGTGGAGAAGGTCCGGCGCCATGCATACAAGGTCACGGACGAGGAGGTGCGGGGGCTGCTCGACGCCGGCTGGTCAGAGGACCAGGTCTTCGAACTGACGGTGGCCACGGCCTACGGGGCAGCTCGCCGGCGGTTGGACGCGGGCCTGGGGGCCATGGCTTCAGATGCGTCGGCCTCGCCCGCCGGGTCAGGCACAGCCGCCCAACCTGCCGAGCCGATGGCCTGATGCGCCTCCAGAGGCTCGACGGCGGCCAGCGATGGGGCGTGCGACTTTTCCTGCGGCTCGTTCGGCTGGTGAGTCGCAAGGAGCCGGCGGATGTGGTCAAGACTCTTTACTATCGGCCCGAGTTCTGGGGAGCCGCCTACAGCGACCTCCTCCAGGACATCATGCGCGGCCCATCTGAATGGGCGGTCGGTGATCGCGAGCTGTTCGCCGCGTTCGTGTCGAAGCTGAACCAGTGCCCGTTTTGAACGGGGGCCCACGGCGCGGTCGCGTCGAAGGCAAAGGGAAGCGAGATCACGAACCAGGTCCTGGCCGACTGGCGAACCGCTCCGGTCGAACCGCCGCTCCGCGCGACGTTGGCGCTGCTGGAGAAGCTGACGCTCTCGCCGGATGAGGTCGGGCCCGCCGACGTGGCGGCGGTCCGGAGCCAGGGCGTATCCGATCAGGCGATCAGCGACGCCCTGCACGTGTGCTTCTGCTTCAACCTGATCGACCGGCTGGCGGACGCGTTCGGCTGGCACGTGCAGACCGAATCCGAGTTCGGCAAGGACGCCAAGTTCCTGCTGAAGAGGGGCTACGGGCTGATCGGCCCTGTACGGAAGCGCGCCCTGGCCGTTCGCTGATCGGGACGTCGGTAGTCGCTTCGTCGCTCCGGATCCTCCGGGGGAACCGGACCGGCCCGCCGGATGTACGGAGGTCGGGGGGTTCCGAGAGGAGGGCCAGATGCGATCGACGGCCCCTCGTTCACGCAGGCTCATACCGATCGTTCCCGTGGCGCTGATGGCGCTCGTGTCATGTACCGCGCCGGCGCCCGTGCCGAGGTCGTCGCCCCAGACCGTGGCCGAGACGACGTTGGCTCCACCCTCTTCCGCGGGCCCTGCGGTTCGGTCCGTCACCGCAAGCGGACCGATCGACCTCTCGTCGCTGTCGGGCCGGATCGCGTTCTCCGCCGGACCCCCTCACGCCGAGGACGTCTACGTCATCGACGCGGACGGGACGAACCTGGTCCGCGTGACCTCCGACCCCGCTGCGGACTTCGACCCAACGTTTGCACCCGACGGCACCCGCATCGCCTATCGCCACCAGCCCGGCGACGACCCCAGCACCGACATCTACGTCGTCGGCTCGACCGGCTCTCGCCCACGGGACCTGACGCCCAACCACGACGTGGCGGACTGGGGGCCGGCGTGGTCCCCGGACGGAACCGAGATCGTCTGGAACTCCGAACGCGATACCCGGGGGAGGTTCCGCGGGTTCCTGATGCGTCCCGCCGGGTCCGCCGTTCGGCCTCTGGGTGCGGACGTTTGGGTGGAGTACCCGGCGTGGTCTCCGGACGGGTCGAGGCTCGCGTTCATGGCCCAGACGCCCGAGGGGAGCGACAACTACGAGGTCTTCGTGGTGCGCGCCGACGGAACCGGCCTCATGCGTCTCACCGATTCGCCCGGGCCGGACGGGTGGCCCTCGTGGTCCCCCGACGGGACGAAGATCCTGTTCTCCTCGGTCCGGGACGACTGCCTCTACTCGAGGGCGCCGGGCTGCTTGTCGACCGGAGACATCGGGCCGTATCACACGCTCTACGTGATGGATGCCGACGGTTCGGGGCAGGCCCGGTTGAGCGATGCCTTCGGCCAGATCGCCGACTGGTCCCCCGACGGGCGGTACGTCGTGTTCGGCGGGCCGGACGGCCTCAGCCTGATCCGAGCCGACGGAACGGGGCTGACCACCCTGCCGACGGGCGTCGGCGCGTCGACCTTCCCCGACTGGATCGCCTGGCCTCGCTGGTGCCGGCCCCGCTCGACGGTGGGTGGCCGACCGCTCCTTTGATCCGCGCCAGACGGGGATCAGGCCAGGGTGGCGGTCGCGGCCTCCACCGCGGCCCCGTAGTCCGGCTCGCGCATCTGGTCGGCCACGTATTCGGCGTGGATCAGATGCCCGGTGGCGTCGAGCACGAACACGGACCGCTGGAGCAACCGCCATTCCCTGATCAGGACGCCGTAGTCCACGCCGAAGCGCTCGTCCCTGTGCGCCGACAGCATCTGGTGCCCGACGCCCGCCTCTCGCTGCCACCTTGCCATGGCGTAGGGAAGGTCCATGCTGACCGTGTACAGGCGCACTCTCGAGGGAAGGTCGTGGCCCATCTCCTCCCATCGTTTCGTCTCCACGTCGCACACCGGCGTGTCGACCGAGTTCACCATGTTGAGGAGCCGGACGAAGCCCGCTGTGTCCACCAGACCCACCTGGTGGACCGATCCGTCCCCGGGGTCGACCGCGTCCAGGCGGAAGTCCGGAGCCTGGTCCCCCGTTCGGAGCTTCGCTCCGAGGATGGTGAGCGCCTCGTCGAGCTCGAACGCCTCACCGACGCGCTCTTCCACGGCTTCCCTTCCTCGGCGAAGCGGGCATTGTACCGAGGCGGTCCGGGCCTCCACCCCGTAGCCTTCATCGGGTGGACGTCCAGACCCCGGCGCTCCAGGCGCTCGCCGGCTCCGGCCTCGCGTACGACGTGGTGCGAACCGTGCCGGCCCGGAGCGTCGAGGAGAGCGCGGCGCTCCAGGGGATCCCGGTGGGGAACCTCCTGCGCACGATCGTGGTTCGACGGGCCGCCGACGACTACGTGTTCGTGCTGGTCCCGGGGGGCCTGCAGATCGATTGGCCGAAGCTGCGGGCACACCTGGGCGTGAACCGTTTGTCGCTCCCGGACCAGGACGAGGCCAGGGAGGCCACCGGGTACGAACGAGGAGCGATCACCCCGTTCGGGTCCCGCCGGCAGTGGCCGGTGGTGGCCGACGCCAGCGTCACCCGCCTCGACCGGGTGGCGATCGGCGGCGGAGCGCGGGGGGTGAACCTCCATCTATCGGCACGGGACCTCGTGAAGCACCTTCAGGCACGGGTCGCCGACGTGACCCGGCCCGGCGATCAGGCTCCCACCTGACAACCGCCGTTGGCCCAGCGGGCTCAGCCAGCGTCGGGTCGCCGGACCCGTCCGGGGCGGTCGGGCCGGCCGGACCGGTCCGGGCCCTCGAAGCCCTCCCAGGGGTCGTAGTCGACCTCGAGCGCCTCCTGAGGCGGCCGTTCGGCTTCGGGGACGTGCTGGAGGTTCAGGCGGATCCGGGTCCAGGTGGTGTTTCGGCCCCGCATCGAGTCGACCAGGACGTCCGCCGGCTCGAGTCGCTTCCACACCTCCCCGTGCCGGGACTTCCATCGCTCCAGACCCTCCATCGCCTCCGTCTGGGTGGCGGCCCTGGCGATCTCGATCAGCGGCATCTTCGTCCGGCGCCTGCCCGTCGGCCCGGCGCTCTTGCCGGGAGCGGGAGACGGGACCACACCCTCCGCGGCCGAAGGGCCGTCGCCCCCGCGCCGCTTCGAGGGCTGCACCCGGCGCGGCTCCCCCTCCTGCTTGGCGAAGTGCGGCGGCCAGGGGGCGTCGCCGAACCCGGCGGCCTCGTGTTCGGCCGACAGGTCCAACAGCGCGTCCAGCGAGCCCACGGCCTGGTCGATCCCGTCCGATGGGTCGCCGATCTCGGCGAACCGCTCGGGCACCGTCGACAGGGTGAACGCGGCCGGATCGCAGCCGGCCACCTCGTCCCACCGGACCGGCGTCGAGACCCGGGCATCCGGGGTCGGCCTGACCGAATAGGCCGAGGCGACCGTTCGGTCCTTCGCGTTCTGGTTGTAGTCGAGGAACACGCCGTGGCGCTCCTCCTTCCACCACTTGCTGGTGGACAGGTCCGGGGCCCGCCGTTCGACCTCCCGGGCCAGCGCCAGCGCGGCCCTGCGGACCTCGGGGAACGTCCACCGGCGTTCGATCCGCGCGTAGACGTGGAACCCGCGCGAGCCCGACGTCTTCGGCCAGCCGGTGAGCCCGAAGTCCTCAAGGGTCTCCTTCGTCACCAGCGCCACGTCGAGGATCTGCGACCAGGGCACGCCCGGGACCGGGTCGAGGTCGACCCGCAGCTCGTCGGGATGCTCGAGGTCGTCGGCCCGGACCGGGTGCGGGTTCAGGTCGATGCACCCGAGGTTGACGATCCACGCCAGCTGCGCGGCGTCTCGGACGACGATCTCGTGGGCGGTTCGCCCGGACGGGAACGAGAGCTCCACCACCTCGATCCACTCGGGGCGGGTCTCCGGAGCGCGCTTCTGGAAGAAGAACTCGCCCTCGGCGCCGTGGACGAAGCGCTTCAGGGCCATGGGGCGGCCCGCCACGCCACGGATCGCCCCGGGCGCGACGGCCAGGTAGTACCGAACGAGGTCGAGCTTGGTGAACCCGGCGCGAGGGAAGAAGACCTTGTCCGGGTTGGTGATCGTCACCTCCCGGCCATCGACCTCGATGACCTCCTGCTTGCTCGCCATGGCAGACACCATACTGGCGTCCGGACGGGGAGTGGAGATGACGTGGCCGACCCGAAACGGATCCATCGCGAGGCGCTGAGGTTCGCCCTCGGGTTGCCGGGCGCGTACGAGGACCACCCCTGGGACGAGGTGGTGGCGAAGGTCAACAAGAAGGTGTTCGTGTTCTTCGGCCGCGAGGACAACCCCCGTGGCCCCGGGATGACGGTGAAGCTCCGGGAGTCGCATGAAGAGGCCCTGGGCATCCCGGGAGCGGCTCCGACCGGGTACGGGCTGGGGCGGTCCGGTTGGGTGGACGTTCCGTTTGGGGGCCGAACCCCGGTCGGCGTCCTGACCGACTGGATCGAGGAGAGCTATCGGCTGGTGGCCCCCAAGCGCCTGCTGGCCGAGCTGGACGCCCGCTCGGGGTGACGAGGCCCGGGGAGGAGGCTGACGGGGATGCGGGGGGCTCGCTTGATCTACCTGTATGTGGGGTCGGCCGACGTGGAGGCCGACCTCTCCTTCTACCTCGGCTCGCTCGGAGGCGAGCTGGTGTGGCGAGTCGAATCGGGCGGGGTGGAGGTGGCCGCGGTTCGGTTGGGCGATGGCCCCCTGGTCCTGCTGGCCGACCACCGGCCGGCCCCCAGCGCGCTCCAGATCTGGGCCGTGGACGACCTCGACGGCGAGGTCGAACGACTGCGGGCCGCGGGATGGGCCGGCCCGCACCACACGGTGGAGGTCCCGGACGGGCCCTGCCTGATCCTGTCCGACCCGAGCGGGAACGAGCTGGGGCTCCTGGAGCAGGTTCGCCCGAATCTCATGGAACGCCGGGCCGGCGCGGGGGGCCCGCGATGACGACCCCCGGGTCAAGCCGTGGAGGGATGGGCGGTCGTCCCAGGGGCAGGCCCCTTCGCGTGGGCATCCAGCTCCCGGAGGTCGAGCGGGAGGTTCGGTGGCCCGAGCTTCGGAGGATGGCGCTAGCCGCCGAGCGGGCCGGCTTCGACTCCCTGTGGGTCGGCGACCACCTGCTGTACCGGGACGACGAGCGCCCGCCCCGCGGCCCGTGGGAGGCGTGGTCGGTGCTGGCCGCCCTGGCCGCCGTCACCGAGCGGGTCCAGCTCGGGCCCCTCGTGGCCAGCGCGTCGTTCCACAACCCGGCCATGCTGGCGAAGAAGGCCGCCACCGTCGACGAGATCAGCGGCGGCCGGCTGATCCTCGGCCTGGGGGCCGGCTGGAACGAAACCGAGTACCGGGCCTTCGGCTTCCCATACGACCATCGGGTGGACCGGTTCGAGGAGGCCCTCACCATCGTCACGGGGCTGCTCCGCGAGGGGGCGGTCGACTTCGCGGGGCGTTACCACCAGGCTCGCGACTGCCTATTGTTGCCGAGAGGCCCCCGCCCCCAGGGTCCCCCGATCATGATCGGAACGGCCGGTCCCCGGATGCTCCGGCTGGCCGCCGCTCACGCCGACGGGTGGAACGCGTGGTTCAGCTGGTACGGCAACACGCCCCAAGGCGTGGCGGCCCTCAGGGAGAAGGTCGACGAAGCCTGCGCGGCCGAAGGCCGCGATCCGGCCACGCTGGAACGAACCGTGGCGGTGCTGGTGCAGGTGGGGGAGGGCGAGCTGCTGCGACGGAGCGGACGCTACGAGACCCCGCCGCCCCTGCGCGGCTCGGATGAGGAGCTGGCTGCGGAGCTTCGGCGGTTCGCCTCGGAGGGGATCTCCCACGTCCAGATCGTGGCGGACCCAATCACCGTCGAGTCGATCGAAAGCCTGGCAGGGATGCTCGAAGCCCTCGACCGCTAGGGACTGTGCATTCCGGTGCGCGGCGTCGCATCATTGGGGGGATGGAGATGGCGGCGGAAGCCGAAG
>DASWCX010000275.1:0-2232 GCA_036395815.1 Actinomycetota bacterium
ATGGTGATCGAGCTGGAGGGCGCCGTCGCGGAGGATGGACGGATCGACGCCCTCCGAGGGACGGTGTTGCAGGATCTGGGCTCCTCGGAGCTGTACCCGCCCGGGTTCAATATGGCCTTCACCTGCTCCGGCTCGCTGCCCGGCTCCTACCGGACCCAGCATCAGAAAATCACCGTGATCTGCGTGGCCACGAACAAGAGCCCGGCCGGCGCCTACCGGGGGTTCGGGATCCCGGAAGCGACGTTCGCCATGGAGCGGCTGGTGGACAAGGCGGCCCGCGAGGGCGGCCTGGATCCGCTGGAGGTGCGACGCCGCATGCTGATCGGCCCAGAGGACCTTCCGTTCACCACGGCCGCCGGCGCGATCCTGGACTCCGGAAGCCATCTGGAGGCCTTCGAGGCGATTGTCGAGGCCGGCCGGGAGGCCGTCGAACGGCATCGGGCGCGGTTCGCGGACGACCGGAGAGTCCGGGTCGGCCTCGGCGTGGCGAACTACGTTGAGGGCGTCACCCCAACCTACTTCGGTACCACTGGGAACTGGACGGCGCACGATGGCTGTACGGTTCGCCTGGAGCCGGACGGCGGCGTGACGATCGGGGTCGGCGTCAGCACGGCCGGCCAGGGGCTGTGGACCATGGTCGCCACGCTGGCTTCCGAGGCGCTCGGCGTCCCCGTGGATCAGGTTCGAGTGGTAATGGGCGACACCGACACCAGTCCGTACGGGCTGGGTGGGTGGGGAAGCCGCAGCACGAACGTGGCGGGCGGCGCGATGCTGAAGGCCGCGGCGATCGTCCGGGAGAAGGCCCTTCGGATCGCGGCCCATCTCCTGGAGGCCGCGCCCGAGGACCTGGTGATCGAAGGAGGCCGCATTCACGTGACGGGGAGTCCGAAGAGCTCCGTCTCGTGGGCCGACGTGGCGCGGGCGGCCTACCTCCGGACGATGGATCTACCGCCCGGGGAGGAACCGGGACTGGAGGCCACGGCTTGGTACGACCCCCCGGGGATCGATCATGTTCCGCAAGAAGACGGCAGGATGAACGCCTGCCTCACCTACACCAACGCCAGCCATGCCGCGGTGATCAGGGTCGAAATCGAAACGGGGAACGTCGAGGTCCTCGAATACCTGGTAGCCCACGACTGCGGGAAGGTGATCAATCCGACCATCGTCGAAGGACAGATCCACGGCGGGGTGGCCCAGGGCATCGGAGGGACGCTTCACGAGCACTTGGCCTACGGCCCGGACGCCCAGCCTCAGGCAACGACGTTCATGGACTATCTGCTCCCAACGGCCACCGACGTCCCTCCCATCGTGATCCAACACTTCGAGAGTCCGGCGCCCGGGACCGCCTTCGGGGCAAAGGGTGCGGGCGAAGCGGGGCTGATCGGGCCCGCGGCAGCGATCGCCAGCGCGCTGGAAGACGCCCTTGCCGAGTTCGGGATCGACGAGATCACCGAGACGCCACTGTCCCCGCCGGTGGTGCTCCGCCTGATCCACGAGGCTCGGGCCCGCCGAACCGCCGGGGCCGTTTCTTGACGGTTTGTTGAAGCTGACCATAGGATGCGCTCTGTCTGGAGGAGTCGCTGGGGATGAAGCCACCACCCTTCAAATACGCCCGCCCCGGTGAGCTGGACGAGGTGCTGGCTCTCCTCTCGGAGCATGGGGACGAGGCCAAGCTTCTCGCTGGCGGCCAGAGCCTGATCCCGCTCCTGAACTTCCGGCTGGCCCGTCCGTCCGTTCTCGTCGATCTCAACAGCGTTTCGGGGCTCGACGGGATGACGTCCCAAAACGGCACGATCGGCCTGGGCGCCATGGTGCGGCAACGCGCAGCGGAGCGCTCGCCCGACGTGGGCTCGTCGTGCCCGCTGATCGTCCAGGCCCTTCGCCATGTGGCCCATCTGCAGATCCGAAACCGCGGCACTGTGGGGGGCAGCATCGCCCACGCCGACCCGGCCGCCGAGCTCCCCGCCGTCGCCCTGGCCCTCGACGCCGAAATGGTCGTACGGAGCGCCGCCGGAGAACGTGTCGTCCCGGCCTCGGAGTTCTTCCAGGGTCCCTTCACCACCGCGGTCGGCCCCGAGGAGGTGCTCGTCGAGGTTCGCTTCCCCAAGCTGGCCGGCGCGCGCAGCACGTTCCTGGAGCTCGCCAGGCGGTCGGGAGACTTCGCTCTGGCGGGTGTTGCCGCAGTGGCCCGGGTGGAAGAGGGCTCCGGGGCGGTGACCGAAGCTCGCCTGG
>DASWCX010000276.1:0-1961 GCA_036395815.1 Actinomycetota bacterium
GGGGCCGCCCTCAGCGCGCTGCTCCTCACGGAGGGCGCGCTGCCCGTGGTGGGCTACCGGCACAACAAGGGCCGGGCCCTCGCCTTCCAGCAGAAGCTGCAGGACCTGTATCACGGGCCGGTCCAGATCATCGAGGGCGACGTCTCGGACCCCGCGGTTCGCAAGCGCTATCTCGAGACGGCCCTGAACGTGAAGGGCGAGCTGTACGCGCTGGTCGCCTTGACGGGCGATCCCGCGCGGGTGAAGGCCGCCGACCTCGACGGCCCCGCCCTCCACGCCTCCTTCGCGGCCAACTTCGAGGCGCCGGTGCTGCTGGCCCGCGCGGCCGCCGAGGAGATGAGCGGGCGGGGGACGAAAGGGGCGATCGTCCTCGTCTCGAGCATGCAGGGCGTGCATCCGTTCGAGGGGAGCCTGGCCTACGCCGCCCCCAAGGCCGCCCTCGTCCACGCCGCCAAGGTCCTGGCCAAGGAGTACGGGGGCGGCGCCGACATCCGGGTCAACGTGGTGGCGCCCGGCGCCACCACCGCGGGCATGGCTCGGGCCTCGATCGACGGCGGCAAGTACGACCCCTACGTCGACCGCGGGGCCATCCCCCGCTTCGGCCGGCCCGAGGACGTGGCCCGGGCGATCCGCTTCCTGCTCGAGCCCGATTCCTACGTCACCGGCCAGGTGATCACGGTGGACGGCGGCCTCACGCTCCGCCGCGACCGCCTCGCCTGAACGCGCTCCCGGCGACCCCCGACGCCTCGCGCGCCTCGACCCGAGACCCGATTCAGGGAAGCTCGCAGCCTGGTTTCTGGGTCCACCCGATTTCCTTCTTGCCCCGCGGGTCCTACCTTGGAGCCTGTGACGTATTGAAACCGGGAGGTAACCCATGAGCCGTACCGCTTCGTACCTTTGGCGTGCCGTGCCGATCGTGGTGGCCGGCCTGCTGGCATGGCCCGCGGCCGGCGCCGCCCAGACCCTCACCGGCGACGCGAAGGCCGTGGACGCGACCGTCCTCGGGACGGCCACGACCCTCGCCGACACCGGACCCCTCGCGAGCCCCAGCGACCCCCTGGAGGCCTCGCTCGACACCGGGGCCATCCCCTCCGTCCTCAGCGGGGAGGCTCTGCACGCGGCCACGCTCGGATGGACCGATCAGGTCGCGTCGGAAGCCGCCCTCGGAAACCTGGGCCTGACCCTAGCCGGGACCGGCATCTCCGCCGACTCGGTGCTGGCCCGGGCGCAATCGGTGCTGGGAGTTGGCAGCAGCGGCAGCTCGGTCATCGACAACCTGGCGATCAACGGGGTGCCCGTGGCCGTGACCGGCGAGCCCAACCAGACGATCTCGATTCCCGGCGGCCAGGTGGTGATCAACGAGCAGACGTTTTCGGCGTCAGGCATCACGGTGAACGCCCTCCACGCCATGGTCTCGGGCCTCTTCGGCCCCCTGGCCGACGTGGTGATCGCCTCGGCGACGGCCGGGATCCAGTAGTTCCGAACATGAGAACGATCGGAGAAGGAATCATGCGCAGAAAGGAACGCATACGGAGGATCGCCACCACCGCCGGGCTGTCGGTACTCGTCGGGGCGGCGATGTTGTTCACCCGGGGCTCCTCGGTCAGCGCCCATTTCGTCCCCCAGCCTTGCGACTTCACGACCGGCGGGGGGTTCGTCATCACGAACGACGGCAACCATGCGAACTTCGGCCTCGTCGGCGGGTGCAAGCACGAGGGCTTCTTCGGCCACGTGAACTTCGTGGACCATGACACGGTGGGGCCCTTTGCGGGGCTCCACGTGAGCAGCACGAGCATCACCGGGTATTTCGTGTCCAGCCCGGACGAGAGGTACCGCGACATCTGCGGCACCGCCAATACGAACCTCTTCGGCCCCGTCTACTTCCGGGTGAGGACGCTCGACGACGGGGAGCCCGGCTCCGGGCCCGAGGGACCGGACCGGTTCGGGATCAAGATCGCGAA
>DASWCX010000277.1:0-15893 GCA_036395815.1 Actinomycetota bacterium
GAATCCCACCTCGCCGCCCCCGGCCCTGGCCTCGTCGCACGCCGCCCGGAGCCGCGCGGCCGAGCCCGTCACCTCCACGGTTCCAGCGCCTCCTCGAGCTTGCGGCGCCCCTCGTCCGAGAGCTTCCCGCCCTTGGCGGCCAGACGGGCCGCCTCCTGGGCCAGCGCCGCATAGGCCTTCGCCGCGTCGGGGGCTCGATCGGCCAGCAGGTCGAGGGTTCGAACGACCGTGCCCGTGTCGCCTCTGGCGGCCGGTCCGGTCAGGGCCGCTGTCGGCCCCCGCTCCATCACCGCCTCGAAGGCGGTCCGAGCCAGCGGGCCGGCCTTCGCCAGGCCGCCCTCCACCCCGGCCAGCGCGAACAGCTCCTCGGCCAGCCCCTCCACCACCACCAGGTAGTTCGAACAGAACACCGCCGCGGCGTGATAGATGGGCTTGAGGTGCTCGGCGACGCCGAAGGGCTCGCCGCCGACGGCCCGAGCCACCTCCTCGCCGAACGCGGCGCCCCGCTCGGTCCTCGCCGTCACCCCGATCGCGCTCCCGGGAAGGCGTTCGATGCCCTCGGCGACCTCGGGGAACGATTGCAGGGGGTGGGTCGACAGGATCTCCGCCCCCGCCTCCGCTGCCGGCTCCAGGGCGTCGAGGCCCATCACGCCCGAGGTGTGGAGGACGAACTGTCCGGGCCGGAACGCGTCCTGGCCCGCCATGGCGGCGCAGCCCGGCGCGATCAGGTCGTCCGGGACGGCGAACAGGATGACGTCGGCCGCCGCGGCGGCCTGGTGTGGCTGGACGAACTCGGCGAACGGGAGGTACCGGCGGACCCGCTCGAACGAGGCCCGGCGACCGGAGGCGGCAACCACGTGATAGCCGGCCCGCTCGAGCAGCACGCCGAACGCGACGCCGACCCTGCCCGCCCCGATGATGGCCACGGCGGTCGGGCGAGACTTCGGTGACCTGTACCTTCCGATCGTTCCGGCCCCTTCGTTCGCGGATACCGGACGGCCCGGAGTATAGCGGCGGCCGGTCAGCCCTCCCGGGGCTGGGACGTTCGGAGCGCGGGACCGAAGAGGCGGACGCCGGCGAGCGCGACCGGCCCGAGCTGCAACGTCGACATGGTTCGGCCCCCGGGAAGCTTCGGGTCTGCGGTCAGCTCGAGGAGCGGCGCCAGGACGAAGCCCCGCTCGTGCATCCTGGGGTGGGGGATCTGGAGTCCGGGTCCGTCGATCTCATCGTCCCCGTAGGTGAGCACGTCGACGTCGATCACCCGCGGGCCCCATCGCTCCCCCCTGGCCCGTCCCATCTCCCGCTCGACCTGGAGGCATGCCTCCAGCAGGCCGCGGGGCGAGAGCGTGGTCTCCACGTCGATCACCGCGTTCAGGTAGTCGGGCTGCGGCGGACCCCCCACCGGATCGGTCTCGTAGATCCGAGACGAACGGCGAACGGTCAGCCCGTCCTTCCCCAGGAGGTCCACGGCCCGCTGGAGGTTCGCCGCTCGGTCGCCCAGGTTCGACCCCAGGGCCAGGAAGGCCGGGACGGGCTCAGGACCCAAACGTCGCCTCGGCGGCCACGTCGTCCAGGCCCATCGACTCCGCCGCCCCGGGCTTGTGCACCGTGGCGGTCACCTCGACCACCTGGCTGTACTCGTAGATCGCCCGGGCCACCGCGTCGGCCAGGGACTCCAGCAGCTCGAACGACGTCTCGGCCACCGTGTCCCGCACCACGTCGGCGATGCCGCGGTAGTCGAGCGTGCGGTCGAGCGAATCCCCGCCGAACTCGAGCAGGACGTCGACGTCGACCGAGAACTCCTGGGCCTCCAGACGCTCGCCGGGGTTCGCCCCGTGCCGGCCCAGGGCGGCGATGCCCGACAGAAGCACCCGGGCGCTACCCACCGCCCGCCCCAGCCTTCGCGCGGGCCTCGGGGATCTTCCGGAAGTCCCAGGATGTGATCCGCTCCGGCGTCATCTGGAGCCACACCCGGTTCTTCCAGTGCTGGAACGGCACGGGGTTGCCGGCCAGGTACTTCTCCGACCACCGATGCTCCACGTCCGCGATCCGGGGGTCGTTCTCGGCCCGCTCCACCGGCCCGTGGAGGAGGACTCCCCGGAGGTCGTCGTAGGTCGTCCCGTCGTCCACGCAGGCCGTGGCCAGCGGATCGCGGTCCAGGTTCCGGAGGGTCCGGTTGCCCAGGGTTGAGTTCATGAACGCGGTGCCGTCGAGCCACACGAACCACAGCGGGACCACGTGCGGCGTGCCGTCGGCGTTGATCGTGGCCAGCCGCACGGTGGACTGCGACCGCAGGTAGCCGTCCAGCTCGTCCGGCGCGAGCGACAGGTCGAGCTTCCTCATTATTCGTCCAACCCTAGCGCGTCGTCCGGGGGCCGCTCCAGGAAGACCTGGACCGGCCCTGCGGGCGCGTGGCCGTGCGGCTCGCCCAGGTACCGCAGCCGCAGGAACTCGTATACGAGCTGGTCCACCGTCGGTCCGGCGTCCTCGGTGAGGTAGTGCGAGCAGCCGGGGAGCAGCGCCACCGTCGAGCCCGAGAGCGTCTCCCCCAGCCGTTCGGCCAGCTCGGCCGGCAGATACGGATCGTCCTCGCCCCAGATGATCAGCGTGGGGGTGTCCAGCTCGCCCAGTTCGCCCTCCCGACCGGCCAGCCCCACGCCGTCGACGGCCCTGATCGCGCGGAAGAACGCGGCCGGGTCGGCGACCCACGGCTCGACGTACGAATCGAGGGCGGCCTGGTCGAACCGTTCCTTGTGAGAGACCCCGAGGTCGATGGTGAGCCTGACCACCTGATCGACGAACTCAGAAGTCTCCTGCTCGGGCGTGGCTGCCTGGAGCATCTTCACGCCCTCGATCGGCCAGGCGTCGAAGCACGCCGCGTCCAGCAGGACCATGGTTCGAACCCCGCCCCCCAGGGCCAGCAGCTGGGCCACTGCCCCCCCCAGGTCGTGGCCGACCACGGCGAACTCCTCCACGCCGAGCTGCGTCAGGAGCTCCCGGAGGTAGCCGGCCTGCGCCACCGCGGAGAGGTCCGTTCCGACGGGCTTCTCGCTCTGTCCGAACCCGAGGAGGTCGGGAGCGATCACCCGCATCCGTGTTGCGAGGAGGGGGATCTCCCGCCGCCACAGGAACGAGGAGGTCGGGATGCCATGCACCAGGAGCACGGCCTCCCCTTCGCCCTGGTCGACGTAGGCGATCTCCCCGCCGGAAACCGTGGACCGGTTCATCCCGTCCCCCGGCGGATGGCGTCGACCACCCGAACCACCCGGACCATCTCCTTGACGTCGTGGACCCGGACGGCGTGGGCGCCCTGCCCGGCCAGCCACGCCACCGCCCCAGCGGTCCCCTCCAGCCGCTGGTCGACGCCCAGGTCCCCCAGAACCTTCCCCACGAACGACTTGCGGGAGGGCCCGACGAGGACCGGCCGCCCGAGGTCGAAGAACCCCCGGATGTCCCGCATCAGGATGAAGTTCTGCTCGTACGCCTTGGCGAACCCGAGGCCTGGATCGACCACCAGCCGGTCCGGCTCGATCCCCGCGGCGGTGGCCGCGTCCAGTCGCGTCCGGAGCTCATCCCGCACCTCCCCCACCACGTCGGAGTACCCGGTGTGCTCCTGCATGTCCTTCGGCTCCCCCCGCATATGCATGAGCACCATGCCCGCGCCGCACTCCCGGACCACGTCGAACATCCCCGACGCCGCCCCCGCCGAGATGTCGTTCACCACGCTGGCCCCGGCCTCCACGGCCGCCCCGGCCACCTCGGGATCGCGGGTGTCGATCGAGATGGGGACGGCCACCTCGGCGGCCAGCCGTTCGATCACCGGCACGGCGCGGCGGATCTCCTCCTCGGTTCCCACGGGGTCGGAGCCGGGACGGGTGGACTCGCCCCCCACGTCGATCAGGTCCGCGCCGTCGGCCACCATCCGGATGCCATGGGCCACAGCCACTTCGGGCTCGATGAACCGTCCGCCGTCGGAGAACGAGTCGGGGGTCACGTTCAGGACGCCCATGACAAGCGTTCGGATCCCGCACTCCAGGACGTGCGGGCCGGCCCGCCACTCCAGCCGCTCGGTCACGGACGCATGGTATCGACTCGCCTGGGCTAGCCCGAGCTCCTCCGGATCAGCTCCAGCGCCTCCGTGCGCGTCCTGGCGTCGGTTCGAAACACGCCGCGAACGGCGGAGGTCACCGTGACCGAACCCGGCTTCTTGATCCCCCGCATGGTCATGCACAGGTGCTCGGCCTCGATCATCGCGAACACCCCCCGGGGCTCCAGGGCCTTCTCCAGGGCGTCGGCGATCTGCGTCGTCAGGTGCTCCTGCACCTGAAGGCGCTTCGACAGCGTGTCGACCAGGCGCACGATCTTGGAAAGGCCGGTGATCCGGCCGTCCCGGTTGGGGACGTAGGCGACATGCGCTCTGCCGCTGAACGGCAGCATATGGTGCTCGCACAGGCTCTGCACCGGGATGTCCCGGACCATGATGATCTCGTCGTGGCCCGGTCCTGGGAGCACCTGGAGGACCTCCAGCGGGTCCGCCCCGATGCCGGCCAGAACCTCCTCGTACATCTCGGCGACCCGCTCCGGGGTGCGCTCGAGGCCGGGGCGTGACAGGTCCTCACCCACACCTTCGAGGATCAGCCGAACGCCCTCCGCGATCTTCGCCCTGTCCATGGCTCCGGCCCGAGGGTCAGGAAAGGGACGCACCGCGGCCGGGGACGGGCTGGCCGCCCGGGTTGACCGAGCGCCTGGCCACGGCGATGCCGATCCCCTGTCCCTCCGTTCGCTGGGGGCGCTTCACCAACCCGTCGAGGAGCTGGACCAGCTCCTCCTTCTCGATGGTCTCCCGCTCGATGAGCGCGGCGGCGATGGCGGCGAGATGCCCGCGGTGCTCCTGGAGGATCTCCAGGGCCTCGTCGTGGGCCCGGTCGATCATGTCCCGGATCTCGGTGTCGATCTCGAACGCCACCTGGTCGGAGTAGTCGGGGTGGGACGAGAAGTCGCGGCCCAGGAACGGCTCGGCCTGCTTGGTCCCCAGCGTGACCGGGCCCAGCCGGTCGGACATCCCGTACTCGGTGACCATCTGCCGGGCGATCTTGGTGGCCCGGTCGAGGTCGTTCTGGGCACCCGTGGTGACGTCGCCGAACTGGAGCTCCTCCGACACCCGGCCGCCCAGCAGCATCGCCAGCTCGTCGATCAGCTCCTGGCGCGACATCATGAACTTGTCCTCGATCGGCAGGGTCATGGTGTAGCCGAGCGCCCGGCCCCTCGGGATGATCGTGATCTTGTGCACGGGGTCCGCGTTCGGCAGGACCCACGCCACGAGGGCGTGGCCCCCCTCGTGGTAGGCGATGATCTTCTTCTCGCGGTCCGAGATCAGGCGCGTCCGGCGCTCCGGCCCGGCCACCACGCGGTCGATCGCCTCCTCCAGCTCGAGGATCGTGATCGCCGTCTTGCCCCGGCGGGCCGTGAGCAGCGCACCCTCGTTGACCACGTTCGCCAGGTCGGCTCCGGTGAACCCAGGGGTGCGCCGGGCGATGATGTCGAGGTCGGCCGCAGGGTCAAGAGGCTTGCCCCGGACGTGCACCCGAAGGATGGACTTGCGGCCTTCGAGGTCCGGCCGGTCGATCACGACCTGCCGGTCGAACCTCCCCGGGCGCAGCAGCGCGGGATCGAGGATGTCCGGCCGGTTCGTGGCCGCCATCAGGATGACGCTGGTGCGCATGTCGAACCCGTCCATCTCGACCAGGAGCTGGTTCAGGGTCTGCTCGCGCTCGTCGTGGCCCCCGCCGAGGCCGGCCCCGCGGTGGCGCCCCACCGCGTCGATCTCGTCGATGAACACGATGGCGGGAGCGTTCTGCTTCGCCTGCTCGAACAGGTCGCGGACCCGGGCCGCGCCCACCCCGACGAACATCTCCACGAAGTCGGAGCCGCTGATGGAGAAGAACGGGACCCCCGCCTCGCCGGCCACGGCCCGGGCCAGCAGCGTCTTGCCCGTCCCGGGAGGCCCGTACAGCAGGATGCCCTTCGGCACCTTCGCCCCCATGGCCTGGAACTTGGCCGGGTTCTCCAAGTACTCCTTGACCTCCTCGAGCTCCTCGACGGCTTCGTCCACGCCGGCCACGTCGGAGAAGGTGGTCTTCGGCTGGTCCTTGCTCACCAGCTTCGCCTTGGCCTTTCCGAAGGACATGACCCGGCTGCCCCCGCCCTGCATCTGGTTCATCACGAAGAACAGCACCGCTCCCAGCAGCAGCACCGGAAGCAGGATGTTCAGCAGCACCCCGACCACCGGAGAGCCCTTCTGGGCGTCGGTCCTGAGATCGACCACCGGGCCCGGGGCCTGGACCAGCTCCTTGGTCAGGTCGTCCTGGTACTGCTCCGGGTAGGTCGTTTCGTATCTGGTGCCGTCCTTGAGCTCCCCCACGACCTTCTGGTCGCGCTCGAGGAACGTGGCCGAACGGACGTCGCCTTCCCGGATCGCGCTCTGGTACGCGGTGAGCGAGAGCTTGCGGGCCTGGGGCTGCCGCGTGGCGAACGAAAGGAACAGCCACAACGCGCCGACCACCACCAGCAGGTAGATCGCCGGCCCCCGGACGATGCGTCGGAGGGTCGACTCCTGCCTTTTCAAAGGAGCGCTCCTTTCGCCCGAAGGGCAGGTGAAGTGGGTCGTCCGGGACCGATTTCCCCGGCTTCGGATGGTAGCACAGGGGTCCGATGACGCTCCCGGGAAATGGCCGGATGGACGTGCGGTCAGCGGATGCCGCTGTCGATCACCAGGGCGACGGTGGCAGCCGAACCATCCGTGACCGTCACCCTCTGGAACTTGGAGATCCTGGGGTTGTCGCCGCTGAGCTCCCGGGCGTAGATGAGGTAGGTGCCTGGAGCAAGGGGCAGGAAGAACTCCCCGCGAGCGTCCGTGCGGACGTTGCCCACCGCATCCCCGATCCGCCTGAGTGCGATGACCACCGCCTGGACGGGGTGGTCCGGGCACGGGCTGCCCACCCGCTCCACCGGGCAGGTCGGCCCCAGGGTCACCCGGCCCCTCACACCGGAACCGGAGGCCCCCAGATCCGATCGGTGCCCGCATCCGGACGCCAACAGCACGAGCACGAGAAGGAACAGCGGAATCCGTTTCATCGTCCGCGAGCTTAGACCGGGAGGGTCGTTCGGACGGTTCCCGTCAGGTGACGGCGTCCCGGTAGACCTCGGGCTTCAGCGTGCCCACGAAGGGAAGGTTCCGGAACCGCTCGCCGTAGTCGAGCCCGTAGCCGACCACGAACACCGGCGGGATCTCGAAGGCCTTGTACTTGATGTCGAGCGGCACCTGCTGCACGTCGAGCTTCTGCATGAGCGCGCAGACCTCCAGGCTGGCCGGGCGGCGGGTCCGGAGGTTCTTCAGCAGGTAGCTGAGGGTGAGGCCGGAGTCGACGATGTCCTCGACGATGAGCACGTTCCGGCCCTCGATGTCGTGGTCGAGGTCCTTGAGGATCCTGACCACGCCCGACGTCTGGGTGGCCGCGCCGTAGGAGGACACCGCCATGAAGTCGAACTCGAGCGGCAGCCGAATGTACCGGGCCAGGTCCGCCATCATCACGAACGCGCCCTTCAGCACCCCGACCAGCAGCAGGTCCCGGCCCCGGTAGTCGTCGGAGATCCGCTCGCCCAGCTCGGCCAGCTTGGCCTGGATGTCCTGCTGGGTGATGAGCGTCTGCTCGATGTCGCTCTCGTAGGCGTTCACGTGGGGAGCAAGTGTAAGAACGCCAACGACAGATGGCGAACCGGCGGCCGCCGACCCGGACCTCACTTCAGCATTCGCTTCCATTGCCCCCCTCCTCACGACCCTGCGGGCCGTCTTCGGTCCCTCGCGGGCGCCTGCGCCGGCGCCTGGCCTCGCGGGGAAGGGCGAAGGAGCCGAACATACTCCCGGTCCCGCGACGCGATCAATTCCTGAGGCAGGGAAATCCTGGCCCCGGTGCGGGCCGAGGCGAGATCGAGCACCGCGGCGACGTGGGCCGCCTCGGGAACCACCCCCAGGTCGAGGAGAGCCCCGCGGATCACCCTGGCGGCGATCGGGGCGGGAGCCTCGAGGAGCGGGCCGAGCCGGAGACGCCGTTCGATCCCCCGATCGGTCCCGGCCGTTTCCATCATGTCGTGGGCGGCTTCCTCCGCCAGGCGTTCGAGCAGATCGGAGTCCCGGCGGAGGAGGGCTGCCGTCCGGACCAGCGCCGCCCTGACGTTTCGCCCTAGGCGTTCCTCCAACACCGGGATGACCTCGTGCCGCACGGCCGCCCGCATGTAACGGGGATCCTCGTTCATGGGGTCGCGCCGCGGCCGCAGGCGGAGGGCGCGGCAGAAGGCCTCGGTCTCCGCTCGCGTGGTCGTGAGGAGGGGCCGAACCACGGGAGGGTTCACCGGGTCCATGGCAGCCAGGGACTCCAGGCCGCCGCCGCGGAGCAGGGCGAGCAGGACGGTCTCGGCCTGGTCGTCCATGGTGTGGGCCACCGCGGCCGCGGCCGAACCCGTGTCCTCCATCGCCCTGAACAGGGCCTCGTACCGGACGGCCCGAGCCCACGCTTCGACCGACTCCCCCCGCTCTGGCGACGATCCAGCCTCCCGCAGCACGAAGGCCACCCCCAGCCGCTCCGCCTGCCGCCGGGCGTACGCGCCGTCGGCGGCGGACCCGGGCCGGAGCCGGTGGTCGAAGTGGAAGCAGACCGGCTCGATCCGCAGCAGGCGCCGGACCCGGACCAGGGAGTGGAGCAGGCACACCGAGTCGGTCCCCCCGGAGACGGCCACCAGCACGCGGCTTCCCGGCTCGAACATGGCCTGCGATCGGGCCAGGGCGGCGATCCGTTCCAGGACCCTGGCCACCGCGGGGGGACGGGGAAGCGCTCGAGCCGTCACGGTCGGGCCCGAGCGGGCCGCGACCACGGCACCCCCAGGCTCAGGAGGCCGCGGCGACCCTGGCCACCCAGGCCTCGGGCCGGCCGACCTCTTCGAGGGTCGGAAGGTTCGAGGCCTGCTCCCAGACCCGGTTGAACCCGCTCATGCCGACCCGGCCGACCACCTCCGCCACGAACCGTTCGCCCATGTCGTACTGGCGGACCTTGGTGTCGAACCCGATGGCCTTCTGGAACGCCTTCTCGACCCCGGCGCGGTTCCGGCGCTCCTGGAGCCTCCGCTTGAACGTCGCAAACCCGGGGATGTGGTCGCGGGCCACCGCGTCCATGACGAAGTTCCCGTGGCCCTCGAGGAGCGACATGGCCGCCTGCATCCGCCGGAACATGTCCCGCTGCTCAGGGGTCATGAGCAGGAAGATCCATCCCCATCCGCGCCATTCGGCATCGCCGCTCCGGACCTGCTCCACCGCCCGGCGGAGGCCCTCCACCAGACGCTTCGGGTCGACCTCAACGCTCGACAGATAGGAATCGACCAGGTTCGACAGGTGCCCGCGGAGCCAGGGCACGCCGGCGAACTGGACGCGGTGGGCCACCTCGTGGAGCGAGATCCACAGCCGGAACTCCCTGGGCGGGAACCGGTACCTGCGTTCGACCCCCGCCACGTTGGGGCCGACGAAGTAGAGCACGCCCTCGTCGTCCGGCGGGGCGAACAGGTCGTACTGCCCGAGGACCTTGTGGCCGAGATACCCGAGCAGCCCGCCGATCTGGGCTCCGAGCGTCTTGCGCCGGATCTCCGCCAGCGCGCTCTCGGGACTGTCGGTGAGGACCTTCCGGGCGAACGGTTCGAGGACCCGCTCGAAGGCCCGGAGATTCGCCCCGAGCCACTCCTCCCGGGTCATGGCCCAGGGCCGGGCCCGCCGCTCGCCGGGCTCCAGTTGGGTGAACGAGGCCACCATCGACTCGGCCTGCGGGACGAGCTCGGCGAAATCCTCGGCCATCCGGGCCCGTTGGACGGCCGACATCTGCGGACCGGCCCCGGCGACACGCACCCCAACCAGCCGGGCCGCGCGCCAATCGACCAGGCGTTCGGCGGCAAGCGTCATGGTTTCCATTCTGCCCCTCGCGACCGGCTTCGACCCGCGCGGGTCAGCCCTGGGCCTTCTTGCGCGCGGCGACCACGGCCGCGGCGCGAGCCCGGCCTTCGGCGACCCGGCGGTCGACGCCCTTCCCCAGCTGCTCTTCGAGCACGCGGTCGAACGTCTCCTGGTCGAGGGACGGGGCGTGTCCCGCCGAAGGCGCCGGCGGAGCGGGCTCGGCAGCCTTGGGAGCCGGTGCCGGTTCCGGAGCCGGTGCCGGTTCCGCCGCGGGCGCCGCCTCGGGTGCCTCGGCGGCGGGAGCGGCGGCCTCGGCCGGAGCGCCGACCTCCTCCGGCGTCTTCGCCGATGGCCGGGGCTCCGGGACCGCTGCCTCCGCCTCCCCAACCGCGTCGGCCTGGACGGCGGGCTCGCTCTCCGGCCCCGCGGTGGCCTGCGCGGAGGCTTCGGCACGCGCGGGCTGCCCCGCCGGAGCCGCGGCCGGCGCGGGACGTTCGGCCACCGCAACCGCCGCCGGAGCCGGGGAGGTGGCCGCCGCTGGACGGGCTGGAGGTGGGGTGAGGGTCGGCGGCCGCGAAAGGAGGGCCGGGCGCGCCCCCGGCACGGCCTTCGGCGGCGCCTCCTTGCGGGCGAAGAACCGCGGGGCGAACCGAAGGTACGAGGCCAGTACCCCCAGGATCGCCAGGGCGCCGAGGATCAGGGCGCCGATGGCCATCTGGTAGATCCAAGGAGTGACCGTCTTGGTCGGCGTCACCGAGAAGTTCGGCGTCACCTGCACCTGGGCTGCGGCGATCCCCGGCGCCAGCACCGCGAGCAGGAGCGATGAGCCGAAGACCAGACCCCTCAGCAGCCGGCTGCGCACGGGGCCAGATTCTATCAGCAGCCTTCCTTCGGCCTGATCCCCGCGGCGTCGGCCACCTCGCCGGGGTCGAGGGGCCGCATCACCAGATCCAGGGCCGCCCAGATCGTCTTGGAGAACGGGTAGAACAGCACCGGCACCGCGATCTGCACCGCCCCGCCGGCCACCAGCCACGGAACGAGGGACACCGAACCGCCACGGACCTCCTGCACGATGAGGGCCACGAAGATCGCCCCGACCACGATCTCGGAGATGGCCAGGTTGATCACGTACGCGCCGAGGAAGAAGCCCTCCTCGCGTTCGAACCGATAGCCGCACCGGGGGCACCGCGCCTTCATGTCGAGCCACCGGCGGAACAGATGCCCGCCCCCGCACCGCGGGCACCTCTTGGTGAGCCCACGCCACAGCACGCGGGAGGGTCGAGTGCGGTTCACGTTCCACGGCAGCCTACCGCCGACGGAGCTGAGGCCTCCGCACGCGGTACGCTCCGACGGTGCTCCGGATCGACGACCTGCGACGGTTGGACTACGGGTACTTCATCCGGCCCGCGGAGGAGACCCCGCGAAAGGTCGCTCGGGTCGAGCCGTGTCTCGGGTATGCCCTGCGACATCCCGACGGGCTGCTGCTGTTCGACACCGGGATCGGGGAGGGAGATGCGGAGGTCGACGCCCACTACCGGCCGGTCCGGCGCACGCTGGGCGACGCCCTCGGCGCGGCCGGGATACCGGTCGATGACATCCGGCTCCTCGTCAACTGCCACCTCCACGTCGACCATTGCGGTGGGAACCCGCTGCTCCCGAACCGACCGATCTTCGTCCAGGCCGCCGAGTTGGATTCGGCTCGTGAGCCCGACTACACGATCCCGGCCCTGATCGACTTTCCCGGCGCCCGCTACGAGACGCTGGCGGGTGAGGCCGAGATCCTCCCCGGCGTGTGGGTGATCCCCACGCCCGGCCACACCGCCGGACACCAATCGGTCGCCATCCGGTTCGACGACGGAACCGTCGTGCTTGCGGGCCAGGCCCGCGACGTGGCCGCCGATTACGGCGCCGACCAGCTGGCGTGGCGGGTCGCCGCCGAGGCGAGGGAGCCGGCGCTGCCTCCGTACCCCGGCTGGATCGAACGGCTGCAGGAACTGGACCCCCGGCGGGTGGTCTTCGCCCACGACCAGTCGGTGTGGGAACCGGTCTGACGGCCTCCGCCCTGGCGGAAGCGCTCAGCAGCCGATGACGCCCTGGGACGTGCGGTATCGGTTGTGGACGAAGCAGTTGCCCTGGCCCGAGTTCGACAGGTCGAAGGTGTTTCCGAAGGCGGTGTTGAACTTGACCGTGTTGCCGTCGGAGTTGCCGTCCAGCTCGATCCCGTAGGTCCCGTCGCCCCGGGCCGTGTTCCGCTGGATCAGGACGCCGTCGCTGCTGGACAGGTGGACGTCGGAGAGCACGTTGTTGCCCAAGCGGTTCCCGTCGAGCTCGATCCTCCCACCGGCGGAGTTCGAGACCAGGATCCCCTCCTCACTGTTGGAGACCTCGTTCGAAGCGATCAGGATCCGGCCCCCGCCGGTGTCCGCGATGTCGCTCACCTGGATGCCGGCGCCGCCGAACCCGACGGCGGTGTTGCTCGAGACCGTCACCGGCCCCGTCCGCTCCAGGTCGACCCCGAACTGGGTGTGACACGTGCTCCGAAGCGTGACGCCCTCGAGGATCCCGCTCAGGACGTCGAGGTAGTGCAGGTCGTAGATCAACCCGCCCGCGACGGCGATGTCGCCCTGGATGGTCACGCCGTCGGCCTCCACCTCGATGGTTTCGATCTCCCTACAGCCTCCGTCGATGAGGACGGGACCGTCTCCAGCCGGCTCGATCGTGATCGTGGGCGTGGTGATGGTGACGTCGTCCCGATACGTCCCGGTGTGGAGCTCCAGGGCGTCGCCCGGCCTGGCCTCCGCCAGCGCCTTCGCAAGGGCGTGCGGGCCGGGGAACACCTCGATCTGGCGACGGCCGCTTGGCGAGGCGGCCGCGGGGGACGCCACCACGAGCGCCGAGCAGGCGATGAGGATCGCGGCGAGGGTTCGACGAGCAACATCGGCCACCATTGGAGTTCCCTTCCTCGCGCGCCGTCGGGAGTCGGCGCGTGCACGCACACGACGTTCAGGATCATACGGTCGGCGGGTCGTCATGGACTGGGAGTCCTGTCAGATCAGGCCGCCGACGGGTTCCTTGCGGTTGCCAGCCGAAACCAATGAGACGCGAGCTGGATCAACGAGCGCGTCGATGTTTGCTTGCTTGATATTCGTCCACCCAGAGGCGGGAGCTCCTCCACAAGCCATGCGCATCACGATGTGCCCGCAGCCGCCCGCGCTCGGCCGCCTGACGGAGAGCACGGACGCTGAGCCGGCCATCGGCGAGGGCCGCCAAGGGGACCAGCCTCGCCGGTCCGGCTACGGCCGGCACGATGAAGCGCATCAACGTATCCAGGATCGCTCGCGCGACAAGCTCCCCCAGTGGGCCAGGATCTCCGGCATCCGCGCGGTGAAGGCTCTCCAGGTAGCGCGTCCTCTCGGCCTTCCTGATGATCGCCGGCGGGTACCCAAGGCGTATGAGGACGAGGTTGGTCAGGAGCCGTCCCGCCCGACCGTTTCCGTCCAGGAATGGATGTATCCGCTCGAACTCGGCGTGGACTTCTGCGAGCGCCTCCGGGAAAGGCCCCTGGGTGCCGGGCAGTTTACACACGCGCTCCACCCAGTCGGAGACGAGTGCAGGAACGTCTGGCCAATCCGGCGGCTGCATACCACCCCGGAACGGGGTGATCCCATGGCGGCGGAAGGAGCCAGGCCCCTCGTGTGGGGTCGCATCCGGGGGAGGCGCCACCTCCCAGACCTTGGCCATGGCGAGCACGTGTACGTGACGCACCTCAGTAAGGCTGATGAGGTCACCGGTGGTCCACTCACCTGGAGCCAGGCCCTGCTGATACACCCACTGGGCAGCATCGGCGTAGCCGCGGACCTCCAAGTACTCCGCGAGCTGCTTGTTCCCGACCGCTCGGCCCTCGGACAGGAGTGCTTCCACCTCTTTGAAGACCAAGGTGTTGCCTTCGATCGCGGTCGAGTTGTGGGCCTCCTGGTACCAGATGTCACCCCAGATATCCTGGGCCTCGCTGGGCGTGGGAAGTCCGCCGAAGCGGGTGCGCAGCTCATCAACCCCTTCGGCCAGCTGGCCGTAGATCGCCTTCCGCGTTGGACGACCGCGCCTCGTTCCGGTACTCATGGAGGAAATGGTACTAGGAAGTTGAGTCGCTAGCCCCTCAGTAATTGACGCGACGCAAACTCGGAGGATTTGGCCGTAGGAATTGGCGTCGGTAAGGCCAAAGAAATCGACTCGACGCAAATGGTCCCGCGCTGACGGCCAGGCTGCCGACGAACGATCACAGGCCCCTGGTCTCCCGGGCCCAAGCCAGGAGGTCCTCGGCGGGCATGTGGTTGAGGATCCCGTCCGGGGCGATCCCCGCGCGGATGGCCGCCGCCACGCCGAACTCCATGAACCCCAGCTCCCGCACCGAGTGGGCGTCCGTGCCGATGGAGATCCTCGTGCCGGCATCCCGGGCCAACCGAAGCAGCTCCACGTTCAGGTCCTGCCGGTCCAGGTGGGCGTCGATCTCGACGGCCTTGTCGAGGCGCGTGGCCTCCTCGAACACGCGGCCCCAATCCGCGACCAGTCCCAGGCGCACGTTGAACCGACGGCCTCGGGGGTGGGCCAGCACGTTCACTGTGGGATTGCGGATCGCCTTCAGGTAGCGCTCCGTCTGGTCCTCGGTCACACGGAGCTGGGAGTGGAACGCACCGAGCACCATGTCGAGGCGGGCCAGCGCCTCCGGCTCCATGTCGCCCTCTCCTTCCGGCGACAGGTTCATCTCGATGCCGTGGAGGATCCGAAGGCTCGAGCCCGCCGCGGCCAGCTCGGCGTTCGCCGCCGCGACGTCCTCCCCTGTTCGCGGAGCCGCGCCTCGTGCATCCCGTGCGCGATCGGCAGCCCCTTGGAGTGATCGGTCACGTTCTGGTACTCGTACCCGAGCGCGGCGGCGGCCCCGGCCATCTCCCGAAGGCTGGCCTTCCCGTCGCTGTAAGTGGTGTGCGACTGGAGGTCGCCCCTGAGTGCGGGCAGGCGGTGCGGGTTCGCCGCGAGCGTCCGCCGCACCTCGGCCAGCGTGAGGAAGTCCCGGCGCAGCTCGGGAGGCGGCGGGGGCTCGACGGCCGGGTCGTTCGACAGGGTTTCGATCACCCGTGCCAGCCAGGGCCCCACGGCGCTGAGCTCCGTCAGCGAGCGACCCTCCTCGAGCAGCGTCGAGGCCTCCTCCGGCCACATGTACGCCGAGCGGGCCGCCCGCTGGAGCGCCCGCTGGCGGTGGGCCGCCGGCTCGTCCTCGGCCATCCGGGCCAGCAGCTCGGCGAGCTGCGCGTTGGTTAGCGGGAGGTCTCGCACGTCAGGGCCCAGGGTAGCCGGGCGCCATGGCGGACCGGCCGCGGTGTGAGCCCGGTTCGCCCCGGGAACCTACCTGGTGAGCCGACGGCCACCGACCGAAGGAGGAGCCATGCCGAGAGCGGAGTGGACCGACAAGCAGGAGCGGAAGTACGAGCACATCAGGGACAGCGCGAAGTCGCGCGGCACATCGACGAAGCGGGCCAAGGAGATCGCGGCCAGGACGGTGAACAAGGAACGCGCCCAGCGGGGCCAGTCCAAGACGGCGTCGCGGTCGTCGGTTCGCGACATGCCGTCGTCGAGGCGAGGCGGCCTGCGCTCCCGCGGCGGACCGAAGGGCCGGACCAGGGAGCAGCTCTACAACGAGGCGCGCCAGATGGGGATCGAAGGCCGGTCAAGGATGAACAAGGCCCAGCTCCAGCGGGCGGTGGATCGAAAGAAGAGCTAGCCCTTCGAGGCCATAGGGGAGCTCACCTGGGTGCCTCGCCACCTCTGGCCTTTTCCTCGACGCCCGCGTGCTGCATTTGATTCCCGAATGAATCCCAAGGCCAGGCTTCACGCTTGTACCGGCCCG
>DASWCX010000278.1:0-27890 GCA_036395815.1 Actinomycetota bacterium
GAGTCCAGGGCGCCGGGGAACCGTTCGGACTCGGTCTTGTGCCCCGGGGCGACGTGCATGGCCATGACCCGTTCGACCACGTCCTGATACACGTCGGTGAGGATCATGCGTTGCTCGGCGATGGCTTCCGGAGCGGTCTCGTGGGCGGTGTGGCCCTCCTGCCAGTAGAACTCGGTGGTCCGCAGGAACAGCCGCGGCCGCAGCTCCCACCGGACCACGTTGCACCACTGGTTGTAGAGGAGCGGAAGGTCTCGGTAGGACTGGATCCACCGACTGTACGCGTCCCAGATGATGGTCTCCGAGGTGGGGCGGATCACCAGCGGCTCCTCCAGCTCGCTTCCGCCGGCGTGGGTGACCACCGCCACTTCGGGCGCGAAGCCCTCGACGTGTTCGGCCTCCTTCTCGAGCAGCCGGGCGGGGATGAACATGGGGAACATCAGGTTCTGGTGGCCCGTGGCCTTGATCCGCTCGTCGAAGGCCTCCTGGATTCGCTCCCAGATGGCGAACCCGTAGGGCTTGATCACCATCGTCCCCCGGACCAGCGAGTTCTCGGCCAGGTCGGCTTGCTTCACCACCTCCTGGTACCAGGAGGGGAAGTCCTCGGACTGTCGGGGCAGCGCCATGATCCGAACAGGGTAGCAATCGCGCCCGGAGCCATCGTCGTAGCCGGCTGAGCTCGTGCGGCGAAGTTGCAGGCGGAAGAGCCCGCCCCTACGCTCGCCCCCTGATGACCGGGACCCCTCTGGAGCTCCGCAGGTTCGCCCAGCTCCGGTCAGACGTGGAGGCCGTGCTCCAGCGGTGCGGGCTGGGCACGTACGACCTGGTGCTGATCGACGCCTCCGGCAACTGGACGAGGTGGGTCTTCACGTCCGAGGAGGCCGCCGAGGCCGCGGCGGGCGATCTCGAGGTTCCCCTGCATCGGAGATGGGACGACCGGATGGCGAAGCGGATGAACCGCCGGGACCACTGGAACGAGCCCGGCGGACAGCCCCGTGCCCTGTAGCCGAGGTGGGTTCGACCTTCCCCCGACCATGGGGTCACGAGATCGTCGTCTCGGGTGAGGCGGCGGCCCAGATCAACGTGGAACTGGCCTCCGCCGGCCGACTTCATCCCGGTGGCGCCGGGCTGGGAGGGCAGGAGCATCTTCGAGACCAGGGAAGGAAGGCTCAGCTTCCACCACTTCGATCTCCATGCGCAGGCCCTGGCCAAGGTCGAGCGGGGCCATGCCCAGGACCGCGCTGACGTCCACGAAATGGTCGGGCGGGGCCTCGTCGATCCCGGCCGGGCGCGGGCCTTCTTCGAACAGATCCGGCCGGATCTGTTTCGATTCCCCGCCGTCGACGCCGTCGACGCCGTCGCTTTCGGGCGTGAGGTCGATGAAGCCTTCGGGCACAGTCGACCGCCCCGGTCTTAGCGCCAGTGTTGGGGCGATACACCCTGGACGGCACCGCCGATCCCACCTGTTAGCCTACGTGCGGCTGAGCTGTGATAGGGGGGCGGTTGTCCCCCTGTTTCGTCGACACCGACAGGAGGTTCCCCGATGAAGCGCCCCCCGCTGGTCGTGGCTGCCCTGTCGCTCTTCCTGGTCACGGCACTCGCGACGCCCGCATTCGCGTGGCAGTTCGGCCTGGTGGATTCGAACGACGGCGACTCGCAGGGCACGTCGCTCGCCATCGACAAGTCCGGCACCGTGTTCGTGGCCTGGGAGGAGAACCACGGCGACGATCTCTGGTGGGCTAACTGGACCGGATCGGCCTGGTCGAAGAAGCAGGTGGGGGGCATCGGCAGCTTCATCTCCTGCTACGGCGAGATCTCGGGCCTTGGATATCCCGACTACGGCCCGAGCGCGGGATTCAAGCCCGACAACGGGAAGGCCCGGATCGCCAGCGCGTGCGGCACCGATCTGGGCGAAGGGACTATGGCGGTCCGCTGGACGTATTACTCCACGTCCAAGAAGAAGTGGGTCACGGAGGAGCCCGGAGGCGGGCTGGCCGGCGGCGCAACCAACGTCGCCCTTGCCTTCGACCCGGACACGTCGTACCCGAACATCGTGGTCGGCGACCGGCGGTACTCGGACGTCACGTGGCTCCACTGGGACGGATCGACGTGGCTCCAGAACGTGGTGCAAGACGGCCCGGGTGGCTTCGGTGTGCGGGGGCCGCTCGTCACGATCGCCTTCAATCCGGTGACGGGGGAGCCCTCCGTGGCGTGGCTGTATCGGGAGGACATCCCCACCTCGCTGGACTACGCGACCTACGACTCCGCCACGAAGACCTGGACCAAGACGTTCGGCATCGTCACCGACGCCATGGGAGTGCCGTCGCTCACGTTCGGGCCGGATGGGACGCCCTGGATCGCGTTCCAGGAAGGGACCGATACCGCCTCGCACCTCGAGGCGGCCCAGCTGACCGGCTCGACGTGGACGATGACCAACGTCGATTCGACCTCGACCGTGACCGGCGTCGAGCCCTCGGCGGCGTTCACCGGAAGCAAGCTCCGGGTGGCCTACTACGACGAAACGAACGGGAACCTCCGGTGGGCCTCCCTGGGCTCAACCGCATGGAGCCTGAAGACGCTCGAATCGACGAACGACGTCGGGGACTTCCCGTCGCTCGCCTTCAACTCCTCGGCCAGCGCCTACATCTCCTACTACGACCTCACGAAACAGGACGTGCGCTGGGCCCGGCCCAGCTGAGCGCTGCCCCGCAGAGGCCGCCCGGAACTCGATGCGCATCCCGGTTGTGCTGGACGAGCTTGCGCGATCGTGAAAGCGCAGGCCGGTGCTATAATCGGCCTCGAAGGTTAGGGCAACACCCGAACGTGGGCGCGGGCCCACGTTCTTTGTCGATGGGGCCGAAATGGACCTGGAGAGCCTGGTCGGACCGGTGGTCCGGGCGTCCGGTCTGGAGCTGGTGGAGGTGAGCTTCCAGCGGGGGCCGGGGCGGGCGATCCTGCGGGTCCTCGTCGACCGGGGGGGTGGGATCGACCTCGAGGCCACGGCCGAGGCGGCCGAGCGGATCGGCCGCCGGCTCGACCTGGAGGGGTTCGACCCGGGCCCGTACACGCTCGAGGTGAGCTCGCCGGGGGTGGAGCGGCCGCTCAGGCGGCCGGAGGACTTTGCCCGGCGGGTGGGCGAGAAGGTGAGGATGAAGACGGCACGGCCGGTCGAGGGTGCCCGGAGCATCACGGGGACCATCGTGGGGACGGGGCCGCGGGAGGTGCGGATCGCCACGGAGGCGGGCGAGCGGACGGTGTCGTTCGACGACATCACCGTCGCTCGGACCGTGTTCGAGTGGGGGGCGGTCCCGAAGGCGAGGGCAAAGGCGAAGGGCGGGAGACGGTGAACGAGGCACTGATCCAGGCGCTGAAGGAGCTCGAGCGGGAGAAGGGCATCCCGTTCGACACGATCCTGGCCGGCCTGGAGGATGCCCTGGCCTCCGCGTACAAGAGCTACCGGCGCCAGCATGATCCGGAGCTGGACGAGGAGCTGACCGGCGCCCGGGCCACGCTCGACCCCGAGAGCGGGGAGATGCGGGTCTGGCTCCAGCAGCTCGACGAGGAGACCGGCGAGGTCGTCTCGGAGAACGAGGAGCAGGTCCCGGCCGACTTCCTGGGCCGGATCGCCGCGCAGACGGCCAAGCAGGTCATCTACCAGAAGCTTCGCGATGCCGAGCGGGAGATGACCTACGAGGAGTTCGCCGGCCGGGAGGGCGACATCGTCACGGGGATCATCCAGCAGGACTCGCACCGGTACACGCTCCTTGACCTGGGCAAGGTCGAGGCGCTGCTCCCGCAGGCCGAACAGGTCCCATCGGAGCCGTACCGCCACGGGGAGCGGCTGAAGGCGTTCATCGTGGAGGTGCGAAGGAGCACGAAGGGGCCGTCGATCATCGTGTCGCGGACCCACCCCGGGCTCCTGCGCAAGCTCTTCGAGCTGGAGGTGCCCGAGATCGCCGAAGGGATCGTCGAGATCAAGGCCGTGGCCCGGGAGCCCGGACACCGGTCGAAGATGGCCGTCCTCTCGCACGAGCCGGGGGTGGACCCGGTGGGCGCCTGCGTCGGGGCGAAGGGCTCCCGCGTCCGCATCGTGGTGAACGAGCTCCGCGGCGAGAAGATCGACGTGGTCCAGTGGACCGAGGACATCAACAAGTTCGTCGCCAACGCGCTGGCCCCGGCCAAGGTGAAGGAGGTCCGGGTCGACACGGCCACCGGCACCGCGCAGGTCGTCGTTCCCGACTACCAGCTCTCGCTGGCCATCGGGAAGGAGGGCCAGAACGCTCGGCTGGCGGCCAAGCTGACCGGCTGCCGGATCGATATCAGGAGCGAGTCGCAGGCCGCCGACGAGGACCGGACCCGCCGCGAGCAGCGACGGCCCGAGGCTCCGCCCGCCGAGCAGGTGGTGGTGGAGATCGGCGAGAGCTCCGGTTCGGTGCCCGACGAGGCCCGGCCTGGGACCGCCGCCGGGGCCGCCGCCGAAGCGGAGCTCGACACGGCCCCGTCCGAGGAGGGTTCGGTCGCGGAGAGCGAGGCCTCGGCCTCGGCCTGACCGCGGACCGGTCGGGGGCAGGGCGCGGCGAGGGCGAGTCCGGATGGATCGGGATGGAGCGGCGTCAACCCGAGCGGACCTGCGTGGGGTGCCGGGTCGCCGGTCCCAAGGGAGAGTTCCTGCGACTGGTCCGCAGAGCCGATGGTTCGATCCGGGTCGATCTCACCGGACGGGAGAGGGGCCGCGGAGCCTACCTCCATCGGACCGCCGAATGCGTGGTGGCCGGTTTCCGTCACGGGTCGGTGGCCCGGGGCCTGCGGGCACGACTGGAGCCGTCGGAGGCCGGTAGGCTTATGGAGCAGTCATTGAGGGCGGTGAGCGAGGGAACGTGAGGATCCACGAGCTGGCCAGGGAGTTGGGGGTGCCCAGCAAGGACATCCTGGCTTCGCTGGACGAGATGGGATACGAAGGCCGAACGGCCTCTTCGACCGTGCCCGAAGAAGCCGTGCCGCGGCTGCGGGCGGCGGGCGGACGGGTGAGGCCCGGAATCAAGCCGCGGACCGCCACCGAGGACCTGCTGCCCCGTCGGCGTCCGACCGAAGGCGGCGACGGCCAGGCCGAGGCACCCACGCCGGTGGCGGAGCCGGAGGTCGAGGCTCCCGCGGAAGAGACCGAGCCATCCGCGATCCCCGAGGAGCCCGCGCCCGAAGCTCCGGCCGAGGCGCCCGAGCGGGCCGTGGTCCGGGTGGCCCGAGGGGCATCGCCCCAGGACCTGGCGGAGAAGCTCGGGGTCACGCCGGCAGAGATCGTGAAGACCCTGCTCATGGCGGGGGAGATGGTCACCATCACCCAGTCGCTGACCGACGCCGCCATCGAGCTGGTGGCGGGCGAGCTGGGCCGGGCCGTTGAGATCGTCGACGTCGAGCAGGAAGCCAAGGGCGCCGAGGAAGAGGAGGCGGTCGACGAGTCGCGGCTCGTGCCGCGACCTCCGGTGGTCACCGTGATGGGACACGTCGACCATGGCAAGACCCTCCTGCTGGATGCCATCCGCAAGACCGACGTGGTGGCCGGCGAGTTCGGCGGGATCACCCAGCACATCGGGGCCTATCAGGCTCACAGGGACTCGCGGGAGATCACCTTCATCGACACCCCGGGCCACGAGGCGTTCACCGCCATGCGAGCCCGCGGAGCGCAGGCCACCGACATCGCCGTGCTCGTGGTGGCGGCCGACGACGGGGTCATGCCCCAGACCCTGGAGGCGCTGAGCCACGCGAAGGCCGCGGCCGTGCCCATCGTGGTCGCGGTGAACAAGGTCGACAAGCCCGACGCCGATCCCCAGCGGGTACGCCAGCAGCTCGCGGACCGTGGGCTGGTGCCGGCGGAGTGGGGTGGGGAGTACGAGTTCGTGGACGTCTCGGCCAAGACCGGACAGAACCTCGACCACCTGCTCGAGACGATCCTGCTGGTGGCCGACCTCCAGGACCTGAAGGCCGACCCACATGCGCCGGTCCGGGGGATCGCCCTGGAGGCGCACCTGGACAAGGGGCGGGGGCCAATCGCCACGGTGCTGATCCAGCGGGGCACCCTCAGGGTGGGCGACGCGGTGGTGTGCGGGAGCGCCTGGGCGAAGGTCCGCGCGATGTTCGACGAGAACGGCAACCCCGTGTTGGAGGCCGGGCCGGCCAAGCCGGTCCAGGTCCTCGGGTGGTCCCACGTCCCCGCCGCGGGCGACGAGATCCGGTCGGTCACCGACGAGCGGGAGGCCCGTCACCAGGGCCAGGAGCGCGAGAGCAGGCAGCGGGCGGCGGACCTGGTCGCCACCAGGCCGGCCTCGAGCTTGGCCGACCTGCTGGTCCGGGCGCGGGAGGGCGAGCTTCCCGTGCTGAACCTGGTGATCAAGGCCGACGTCCAGGGCTCGCTGGAAGCCATCGTGGATGCACTGGAGAAGTTCCCGCAGGACGAGGTTCGGATCCAGATCATCCACAGGGGCGTGGGCGGGATCACCGAGAACGATGTCTCCCTGGCTCTGGCCTCGAACGCCATCGTCATCGGCTTCAACGTCCGGCCGGATGCCGGGGCGACCGACCTGGCCGAGAAGGAGGACGTGGATCTCCGGTTGTACCGGGTGATCTATCAGGCGCTCGACGAGATCCGGCAGGCGCTGTCCGGCCTGCTGGCCCCAGAGGAGCGGGAGGTGGAGCTGGGACGGGCGGAGGTTCGCGCGCTGTTCCGGACCCCGCGCGGGGTCATCGCCGGGTGCATGGTGCTCCGCGGGCAGATCACCCGGGGAGCCCAGGCCAGGCTGGTCCGGGACGGGGTCATCGTGTACACGGGAAGGATCGGCTCCCTTCGCCGGTTCAAGGACGACGTGCGGGAGGTGAACGAGGGTTTCGAGTGCGGGATCGGGCTCGAGAACTTCCAGGACGTCCATGAGGGCGACGTCATCGAGGCCTTCGAGGTCAGGGAGATCGCCCGAAGCCTTCAGTGACGAGCGGGGTGGCTGAGGGATGCGTGCCGCGCTGTGCAGCTTCGACCTCCGGATCCCGGGGTGCTCATCCCTCAAGGAGAAGCGCCACGTGGTGAAGGCGCTGACCGGGTCGCTGCGGTCGAAGTTCAACGTTTCGGTGGCCGAGGTCGATCACCACGACCTGTGGCAGCGGACCACGATCGCGGTGTCCGCCGTGTCGGGGGACGGGTTCCAGGTGAAGCGGGTGATGCATCAGGTGGAGCGCCACATCGGCACGTTCCCCGCGGTGGAGATGATCGACCGGACCATGTCCCTCCACGGCCCGGACGACTGAGTTCGGTGTGGGTGGGAGTCGGGGATCGAGGGAGGTCGACGCGATGGCCGAGAAGGTTCGTCCCGAACGGGTGGCCGAGGAGTTCCGCGAGATCCTGGCCGAGGAGATCCCGCGGCTGAAGGATCCCCGGGTGGGGTTCGTCACGGTGACCCGCGTGGAGATCGGCTCGGACCTCCGCAGGGCCACCGTGTACTACACCGTGTTGGGGGAGAACCGGGACCACCGGCGGACCGCTGCCGGGTTGGCGTCGGCTCGCTCGCACCTTCGCCAGACGCTCGGGCAGCAGGTCCGGCTGAAGTTCACGCCCGAGCTCGAGTTCGTGGAGGACGTGGGCCTGGCCCAGCTCGAACGGGTCACCGAGCTGCTGAAGCAGATCGGGCCCCAGCCGGCCTCCGAAGCGGAGGAGGCCGAGTGACCGGCCTCGAGGCCCCCGCGGAAGGCACCGGGCCGGGTTCGCCTCCCCGAACGCTGGCGGGGGAGATCGACCGGGCCATCGGGGCGCTGGAGTCGGCTCCCAGGGTGGCCCTGGCCTGCCACATCAATCCGGACCCGGACGCCGCCGGATCCATGCTGGGGCTGGCCGGCTACCTGGCCGCTCGCGGCACCGAGGTGGTCTGCTCTTGGGGCAACGAGCCGTTCGACGTCCCCCGGTGGATGTCGGTGCTCGACGGCTCGGCCTTCGTGGTGGAGCCGGGAGCGTTTCCCCGGGCTCCCGAGGTGATGGTCACCCTCGACACCGCCTCGCCCGATCGTCTGGGCATCCTGGGGGCCAATGCCAAGAGGGCGAAGGAAGTGATCATGGTCGATCATCACCGGACGAATCCGGGGTTCGGCTCGATCGTGGTCTTGGACCCCGATGCGTCCTCCACGGCCGAGGTTGTGTTCCGGATGGTGGAGCGGATGGGCGGGGAGCTGCCGGACCGGGCCGCGGCGTGCCTGTACGCGGGCGTGGTGACCGATACGGGCCGGTTCCAGTACGAGTCGACGACGCCCGAGACGCTTCGGGTCGCCGCCGAGCTGCGCACGCACGCCTTCGACCACGCCAGGATGGGCCAGGTCCTGTTCGAGGACGCCCCCTTCGCCTACCTGCGGGCGGCGGCCGTGGCCCTCGAACGGGCCGTGCTGGTGCCCGAGTCGAGCCTGGTCTGGACGTACTTGCTCCAGGGAGACCTCGAACGGACCGGATCGGCCATGGCCGACACCGACGACCTGATCGACCTGGTGCGGATGGCCCGTGAGGCCGACGTGGCGTGCGTGCTGAAGCAGCAGCGCGACGGCCGGTTCAAGGTCAGCCTGCGGTCGAAAGGCGAGACGGATGTGGGCGCGGTGGCCCAGTCGTTCGACGGCGGCGGCCATCGCCTGGCCGCCGGATACACGGCGGGCGCCGGGCTGGAGGAGTCGGTCGGGCTGCTGACCGAGGCGCTGGCAGCGGTCCGGACCCCGAGCTGACGTGGCAGTCTCCGACGGCTTCGGCCCTTCCGGTCCCAGCGGACTCCTGCTGATCGACAAGCCGCGCGGCATCACCTCCCACGACGCCGTGGACCGGATCCGGCGCGTCTTCGGTACCAGGAAGGTGGGGCACTCGGGCACCCTCGACCCCATGGCCACCGGCCTGCTGCTGGTTGGGCTGGGCCGGGCCACCCGCCTGCTGCGCTTCCTGGGGGACCTGCCCAAGACGTACGACGGGACCGGCCTGCTGGGCGTGGAGACGTCCACCCTGGACGCCGACGGCGAGGTGGTCCGGGAGTCGGCGGTCGACGTGGGCGAGAGTCAGTTGCGGGACGCCATCGCGACCCTCGTCGGGGAGATCGAGCAGACGCCCCCCGCGTACTCGGCGGTGAAGGTGGGTGGCGAGAAGCTGTACCGGGCGGCCCGGCGCGGGCAGCGGCTCGAGGCGCCGCCCCGACGGGTCCGGGTCGACGCCTTCGACCTCCTGCGGTTCGAACCCCCGGCCTTCGACTTCCGGGTCGAGTGCTCGGCCGGCACCTACGTTCGGACGCTGGTGGCCGATGTGGGAACCGCGGTGGGATCGGGGGCTCACCTGACGGCCCTTCGGCGCATCGCCATCGGGCCGTTCATGGCCTCCGCCGCCCGCCCGCCGGACGACCCGGGAGCGCCCCTCCCGGTCGATGCGGCGGTGGCGCACCTGCCCTCCGTCACGCTACACGAGGAGGAGGCGAAGGTGGCCGTCCACGGTTGCTGCCTGGGCCCCGCCGGGATCGAGGGCCCGTACCGGGGAGTGGCGCCTGACGGGCGCCTCATCGGTATCTACCTCGACGAGGGGGCGAAGGCCGTCCCGCAGGTGATCGTGGCCCCGGCCTGATCGACCAGGGCGAGCGGCCCCGGGGATTTCGACCTCATCCTGTACCCTCCCTGCTCGGATGGACGTGGTGAGGGGCATCGACTCCCTCGCTCCCCGGGGCGGTCCCGCCGCCGTCACGGTGGGGTTCTTCGACGGTGTCCACCGCGGGCACCAGGCGGTGATCGGGCGGACCGTGGAGGCGGCCCGGGGCCGCCGGCTGGTCCCGGTGGCGATGACGTTCGACCGGCATCCACGGGAGGTCCTCACCCCTGACGAGGTGCCTCCGCTGCTCACCACGCTCGACCGGAAGGCCGGACTGATCGCCGCCCTCGGGGTGGAGGCCCTCGTCGTGCTGGAGTTCACCCGGGAGCTTTCCGAGTGGCCGCCGGAGGCCTTTGTCCGCCGGGTGCTTCTGGAAGGTCTGCGGGCGAAGCACGCCGTGGTCGGATCGAACTTCACCTTCGGACATCAGGCGGCCGGGAACCTGGCGACGCTCGCCGAGCTCGGCGCGGCAAGCGGGATGACGACGGAGGGGATGCCTCTGCTGTCGATCGACGGGAGGAATGTCTCGTCGTCCTCGATCCGCGAGGCCCTGGCTGCCGGAGACCTCGACTGGCCGGAGCGCGCCCTCGGGCGGAGGTTCGTCCTGGACGGCGTGGTGGTCCCGGGAGCCGGGCGCGGGGCCGGCCTGGGATTCCCCACGGCGAACCTCGAGGTGTCGCCCCGGCTCCTGCTCCCGGCCCAAGGCGTGTACGCCGGAAAGGCGCTCACCGCCGAGGGAGAGCGACCGGCCGCCATCAACGTCGGGACCAACCCCACGTTCGGCCGGGAGCCCGTCCACGTCGAGGCGTTCCTGCTCGACTTCGAGGGCGACCTCCTCGGCCGGCCGGTGGCGCTCGAGTTCTGGGCCCGGCTCCGGGAGGAAGTCCGGTTCGACTCGCCCGAGGCGCTGGCCCGGCAGATCGGCGAGGACGTCGACCGGACCCGCGACCTGGTGGGCCGGGCGGAAACGGCGCGCTGAGCGCCGGTCCTGTGGTCAGGCCAGGGCCGAGCCCATCTGGTCGCCGGGGTCGGCGGTCCCCAGGATCCCGTCGGCGCCCTGGCTCCACTTCTGGTTGCCGGTGGAGGACAGGCCGGTGGCCGTCCCGTAGATGACGTTCACCGTGCCCGTGTCGGCCGCCGATGACCCATCCTCGAAGGGCACCCCGGCCACGAGGTCCCCCGGCGCGCCGTTGCCGAAATCCTCCACCGCGACCGAGTAGCCGAAGTTGTCCCCGGCGTCGGCGGTCCCCAGGATGTCCGGGCTGTCCTGGCTCCACTGCTGATTTCCGCTGGTGGTTAGCCCGGAGGTCCCGCCGTAGATCACGTTTACGGCGCCGGCCTTGTCCTGCAGGCTGATGTCCTTCCCGGGCACGCCGATCGCCACGTCGGCCTGGCCCCCGTTGCCCATGTCGCCGGCGCCGAGGGAGTACCCGAAATTGTCGCCCGTCCCGGCCGGCCCGCCCACGATCCCGCCGGTGTTCTCGTCCCAGTACTGCGCTCCGCTCGACGAGAGCCCGGAGGTCCCGCCGTAGATCACGTTCACCGCGCCGGCGTCGGTGGCCCCCGAGAGGTCCTCGCCAGGGACTCCCACTGCCAGGTCGGCCTGCGAGCTGGTCCCGAAGTCCGCGGCGGCGACTCCGAGCCCGAAGTTGTCTCCGGCCTGGGCGGTTCCCGGGATCCCCGAGGAGTCCTGGGTCCACCCCTGGTTGCCCGTGGAGTCGAGTCCCGACGCGGTGCCGTAGATCACGTTCACCCCCCCGGCGTCGTTCTTGCCGCCCGGATTGTCACCCGGGACGCCGATGGCCAGGTCCGCGAAACCGTCCCCGTCGAAGTCGCCGGCCGCCAGGCCACGGCCGAACAGATCCCCGGTCTCCGCCGTGCCCTTGATGCCCGAGCTGTCCTGGTCCCACCCCTGGTTGCCGGTGGACGTCAGTCCCGCCGCCGAGCCGTAGATCACGTTCGCCGCGCCCACGTCGTGGACGGTGGCCGTGCTGTCATGGGGCACGCCGACCGCCAGATCCGTGAAGCCGTCGCGGTCGAAGTCTCCCGCCGCCAGGGCCCGGCCGAACGCGTCCTTCTTCTGGACCGTGCCCTTGATCCCGGAGCTGTCCTGGCTCCACTTCTGGTTGCCGCTCGAGGTGAGGCCGGACGCCGATCCGTAGATCACGTTCACCACGCCCGCGTCGGTCACGGTGCTGGGATCATCGTCGGGCACTCCCACCGCCAGGTCGTCGAAACCGTCGGCGTTGAAGTCCCCCACCGCGACGGCCTCGCCGAAGTGGTCCATCGCCCCGGCCGTTCCCTTGATCCCGGAGGTGTCCTGGGTCCAGAGCTGGTTGCCGTCGGACGTCAGGCCGGCGGAGCCCCCATAGATCACGTTCACCGCTCCGGCCTCGTCCTTCCCACTCACCACGTCCCCGGGCACCCCGACGGCGAGGTCGGCGAAGCCGTCGCCGTTGAAGTCCCCGATCGAGCCTGACGCGACCCGAGCCGGCGCCTTCGGCGGCGCGGCCCCGGCCACGTGCCCGGCCAGGGCTGTGATGAAGCAAGCGGCCAGGGCCGCCGCGAGCGGCAGGGACAGACGGCGCATCTCGGGACCATCCTTTCGACGGGGGTCTGGGTGCGTGTACCGTACGCGGGTCCCTTCCGAAAAGACAAGGGAGGGCCGGCGAAGGAGGAGCGGGTGGGCGAAGGGGGGACCGGAGGGCGCTTGCCTGGGCCAAGGTCCCAGCTATCGCTGGTGCTCGTTGTGGCCGGCCTGCTGGTCGTGGTGTTCGGCGCCAGGGCCCTGATCTCCGCCGCGACCGGCAACGGGCCCCCGGAGCGGACCCTGGCGGCCCGGTCGCCGCTGCGGGCAGCCCGGCCATCCCCGACCCGGGCGTCAGCGTCGCCCCCGTCGCCCTCGCCCCGGGCCACGAAGGCCCCGCCCCGGGGGAGCCTGGTGATCCACGGGGCCGGCGACGTCAGCCTGGATCCGAGCTACATCTCGACCTATCGCACCTACGGCTACGGCTACGCCTGGTCGGGGCTGGGTGGGTTGTTCCAGCGCGACGACCTGACGGTGGTCAACGTGGAGTCCCCGGTGTCGAACCTGGGGACGAAGGTCCCCGGGAAGCAGTTCAACTTCCGCGGCGATCCCGCGGCGCTTCCTGCCATGCGGAAGGCTGGTGTGGAGGTCGGCAACCTGGCCAACAATCACGCATACGACTACGGCCCCGCGGCCCTGGTCGACACCAGGGCGAACCTGCTGCGCGCCGGCATCCAACCGGTCGGGGCCGGCAAGGACGCCGCCGAGGCGGCCCAGCCGGCCATCTTCCACGTGAACGGGTGGACCATCGCAGTGGTGGGCGTCGACGAGGTCATCGACCCCAACGACGAGGTAGCCACGGCCACGAAGCCTGGGACCGCGGCCGGGCACGACTTCCAGGCCGCCCTGGCCGAGGTCCGGGCGGCGAGCCAGCAGGCCGACCTGGTGGTGGTCGACATCCACTGGGGGGTCGAGCTGGACACCCAGCCCGAGTCCTACCAGGTCGACCAGGGCCACCAGCTGATCGACGCGGGTGCGGACGTCATCTTCGGCGGCCACTCGCACCGGCTCCAACCGCTGGAGATGTTCCGTGGCCGGCCGATCTTCTATTCGCTGGGGAACTTCGTCTGGCCGAACTTCTCCTCCGCGGGTTCGACCACCGCCGTGGCCGAGGTCACCGTGCGCTCGAGGGGGACGTTCACCGCTCGAATGATCCCCGCTTACATCCAGTCCTCAGGCCACCCCGTGCTGCGGGGCTGAGCTGACGGTGACAGCCCTTGTGGTAACCTCATTGGCGATCCAGATGGCATTGACCAAAGAACAGCGAAGCGCGCTCATCGGCGACTACCGGCGGGGCGAGAGCGATACCGGCTCGCCCGAAGTGCAGGTCGCCCTGCTGACCAGGCGCATCCAGGAGCTCACCGAGCACCTCCGGACCCACGCCAAGGACCATCACTCGCGGCGAGGGCTCCTGCTGATGGTGGGCAAGCGGCGCCGGCTGCTCGACTACCTCAGGCGCGAGGACGTCGAGCGATACCGCGCGCTGATCTCGCGCCTGGGGCTCAGGCGCTAGGAACCGGGGCGGCGGAAGCCGCTCTGTTCGTTGGAAGGGGGTAGGCCGAGGACCCGAACCCGAAGGAGCGAGAGGCCAAGGGCCGGTCAGTTATCAGTTGCGGGTCCCGGACGAACCACAATGGACGCGCCGAGGCCCACCACTGACAACTGGCCAACCACCCGCCGCCCGCTCCTTGAATCATCCCAAGCAGCCGCCCAAAGGGGCGACTCGGTTTCAAGGAGGCTATCCATGAACACAGCAAGAATGACCCTCGGCGGGTCGGAGCTCACGTTCGAGACGGGCAAGCTCGCGCTCCAGGCGCACGGGGCCGCGGTGGTCACCCTGGGCGAGACCCAGGTGCTGGCCACGTGCACCAGCGCCGCCCCGCGGGAGGGGATCGACTTCTTCCCGCTCACCGTGGACGTCGAGGAACGGATGTACGCCGCGGGCAAGATTCCGGGCGGGTTCTTCCGCCGGGAGGGGCGGCCGTCGGAGACGGCGATCCTGACCGCGCGGCTGATCGACCGGCCGCTCCGTCCGACTTTCAAGGAGGGTTACCGGGACGAGGTCCAGGTGGTGGTCACGGTCCTGTCCGCCGACCTCGCCAACCCCTACGACGTCCCCAGCATCAATGCCGCGGGTGTGGCCGTGATGCTGGCCGGGCTGCCGTTCGACGGCCCCGTGGCCGCGGCCCGGGTCGGCCTGATCGGCGGCCAATGGAAGGTCAACCCCACGTACCAGGAGCTCGACCTGGCCACGTTCGACGTGGTGGTGGCGGGCCGGAAGAACGATCAGGGCACGGTGGACATCCTCATGGTCGAGGGCGAGGCCCCGGAGGGCTCCTGGGAGCGGATCTCCGAGGGTGGCGGGACCTCCCCGACGGAGGACGTCGTCGCGGAGGGTCTGGAGGCGGCCAAGGCAGCCATAGCGGAGATCATCCAGGTCCAGGAGCGGTTCATCGCGGAGTCGGGGCTGGGGCCGAGGCCGTTCGAGCCCAAGCCGGCATTCGATCCCGCTCTCTACGCCGCGGTGCAGGAGTTCGCCGGCCCGCGGCTGGCCGGCGCGCTCGTCCCCGGCAAGGCTGAGCGGGAGGCCAACCTCGACGCGCTGAAGTCGGAGCTCAAGGCCTACATCGAGGAGCGGTGGCCGGAGGGTCTCGAGTCCGTGGCCGGGCAGATCTCGCCGGCGTTCAAGGACCTCCAGAAGAAGGCCATGCGGCGCCGGATCGTCGAGGAGGGTATCCGGCTGGACGGCCGCAAGACGGACGAGATCCGGCCGCTCCTGGCCGAGGTCGGGATGGTCCCGAGGGCGCACGGCTCGGGCCTGTTCCAGCGCGGTGAGACCCAGGTCCTGAACGTGACCACGCTGGGCATGCTGCGCATGAACCAGATGATCGACACCCTCGATCCCGAGGAGTCGAAGCGGTACATCCACCACTACAACTTCCCGCCGTATTCGACCGGAGAGGTCGGCAGGGTCGGGAGCCCGAAGCGCAGGGAGATCGGGCACGGCGCGCTGGCCGAGCGGGCCCTGGTGCCGGTGGTCCCCGACGAGGACGAGTTCCCCTACACGCTCCGGCTGGTGTCCGACGTGCTTTCGTCGAACGGATCCACCTCCATGGCCTCGGTGTGCGCCTCGACGCTGTCGATGATGGACGCCGGGGTGCCGATCAAGGCCCCGGTGGCGGGGATCGCCATGGGCCTGATCGCCGAGGGGGGTGAGTTCGTCACGCTGACCGACATCCTCGGCGCGGAGGACGCCCTCGGCGACATGGACTTCAAGGTCGCCGGGACCCGCGACTTCGTCACCGCCCTCCAGCTCGACACGAAGGTGACCGGGCTGCCCGCCGAGGTCTTGGCGGGAGCGCTCAAGCAGGCGAAGGAGGCCCGTCTGTTCATCCTCGAGACGATGGCCGGGACCATCGCCCAGCCGCGGGAGGTGCTGAGCGCGAAGGCCCCGCGGGTGATCATGATCCAGATCCCCGTGGACAAGATCGGCGAGGTCATCGGGCCGAAGGGCAAGCGGATCAACGAGATCATCGCGGTGACCGGGGCCGACATCAACATCGAGGACGACGGCCGAGTGTTCATCGGATCCCGCGAGGGCGAGGGAGCCCAGCAGGCCGTCCACATGATCGAGGAGATCGCGAACCCGCGGCCGATCCTGGCCGGCGAGCGGTTCGAGGGCACCGTGGTGAAGACCACCACGTTCGGGGCCTTCGTCAACATCCTTCCGGGCCGCGACGGGCTGGTCCACATCTCGAAGCTGGGGCGGGGCAAGCGCCTGTCGTCGGTGGAGGAGGCGGTGAACGTCGGCGACAAGCTCACCGTCGAGGTCCAGGAGGTCGACCCCCAGGGGAAGATCAGCCTGAAGCCGGTGGGCGAGGGCTGGGACCCGCCCGAGGGCGGCTGGCCGCGGGTCGAGGGCGAGGACCGGGGCGAGCGTTCCTTCCGCGAGCGGCGGGAGGGTGGCCGCCCGAGGGACCGGGATCGGGACCGCGGGTTCCGGCCGCGCCGGGACCGCGGGGACCGGGAGCGGCGCGACCCTTGAGTCCCACGGCGCGGACCCTCCCCGAGCCGACTCGCAGTGAGTACGGCTCCGGGCTCCGGGTCATCACCGAGGAGATGCCGGGCACCCGCTCGGTCGCCTTCGCGTTCTGGGTCGGGATCGGCTCGCGCGACGAACGGCCGGCCATCGCCGGGTCCTCGCACTTCCTGGAGCACCTCCTGTTCAAGGGCACCAAGACCCGGACGGCCCGGCAGATCGCGGACGCATTCGACGCGATGGGCGGGGACCTCAACGCGTTCAGCGCGAAGGAGTACACCTGCTACTACTGCCGGGTCCTGGACCGCGACCTGCCGATGGCGGTCGAGTTCATGGCCGACATGCTCCAGAACTCCGAGATCGCGAAGGTGGACGTCGAGGCGGAGCGTCTGGTGATCCTCGAGGAGATCCACATGCACGAGGACGACCCCGGCGACCTGATCCACGACCTGTTCGCCGAGACCCTGTGGGGTGGCCACCCGCTGGGCCGGCCGGTCCTGGGAACGAGGGAGACCATCGGCTCGATCACCCGGGACCAGATCCGGGGGTTCTACCGGCGCCACTACACCTCGCCCCGGTTCGTGGTGGCCGCGGCCGGCAACCTGAGGCACGAGGAGCTGCTCTCCCAGCTCGAACGCCACGTGGACACCGGCCACAGGATCTCCACGGGCGCCAAGCCGAAGGTCCGGAACGCCGGGGGTGTGCCTCGCGTCTCGCCGGCCAGGCTGGTCAGGAACAGGAAGACCGAGCAGGCGCACATCTGCGTCGGGACCAGCGCGTTCTCCAGGCGGGACCCGGAGCGGTTCGCCTTCGGCGTGGTGAACTCGGTGCTGGGTGGAGGGATGTCCTCCCGTCTGTTCCAGGAGGTCCGGGAGAAGCGAGGGCTGGCCTATTCGGTCTACAGCTACCACTCGATGTTCGCCGAGACGGGCATGTTCGCCGCCTACGCGGGGACCACGCCGTCGAAGGCCGAGGAGGTCCTGCGGATCGTCCGAGGCCAGATCGAGGATGTCGCCGACGGCGGCATGACGGACGAGGAACTGGCCCGGGCGAAGGGTCACATGAAAGGGTCGCTCGTGCTCTCCCTCGAGGACACCTCCGGGCGCATGAGCCGGATCGGCAAGTCCGAGGTGGCCCAGGGCGAGATCCTGTCGGTGGACGAGCTCCTGCAACGAGTCGACTCGGTCACCCGCGAGGAGGCCGAGCGGGCGGCCCGGCGGGTGTTCGAACGGCCCATGGCGCTGGCGGTGATCGGGCCCTTCCGGGGGACCGCGTTCAAGGGTTGGGATCTGGAGCCTGCCGACTCCGGGGGTCCAGAATCGGCCGTCGAGGCGGTGGCGGCCCACACGGGCCCGTCGACGTGACGAGGGCGCGGCGGCCGTGATCCGGGTGGGGGTCATCGGGGCGGCCGGCCGGATGGGCCGCATGGTCTGCGCGGCGGTTTCGGCGGACCCCGACCTCGAGCTGGTGGCCGGGATCGTCAGACCCGGCGCCGAGACCCCGTCCGATTTTTCCCATCTTTCGCTGGCCGATTCCCTCGACGCCCTCCACGACGCGGGCGCCGAGGTCGCCGTGGACTTCACCCGGCTCGACGCCGTTATGGGGAACCTTCGGTGGGCCATCGACCACGGCGTCCAGATGGTCGTGGGGACCACCGGGCTGAGCGCCGACGATCTCCAGGAGATCCGGCAACTCCTGGAGGGCAGCGCCTCGAACGTGGTGGTGGCTCCGAACTTCGCCATCGGAGCGGTGCTGATGCAGCGGTTCGCCGAGCAGGCGGCCAGATTCTTCCCCTCCGCTGAGATCGTGGAGCTGCACCATGAGGGGAAGCTCGACGCCCCGTCGGGGACGGCGCTGGCCACGGCGGAACGGATGGCCCGGGCCCGTTCGGAGGCGTGGAAGGGACCGGCCAACGAGACGATCCCCGGAGTCAGGGGCGGCGACGTCGAGGGGATCCGCATCCACTCGGTGCGGCTGCCCGGGCTGGTGGCCCACCAGGAGGTCATCTTCGGCGGGACCGGGCAGACGCTCACCATCCGGCACGACTCCCCCCAGCGGGAGTCCTTCATGCCGGGGGTCATCCTGGCCATCAAGGCGGTGGGCTCGCGGCCCGGCCTGACGGTCGGATTGGAGCCGATCCTGGGGCTGTCGCCGGAGGATTCGAAGGCGTGACCCGCCGGCTGGCCGTCGTGTTCGCCCACCCCGACGACGACGCCTATGGCGTGGGGGGCACCCTCGCCCTGGAGGGCGACGACCTCGAGCTCACCGTGGTCCTGGCCACCAGCGGGGAGGCGGGGCAGATCAGCGACTCGGCATTGGCCACGCCGGAGAACCTGGGCCGGGTTCGCGAAGCGGAGGAGCGGGCCGCGCTGGAGGAGCTCGGCGTGCCCGACGCGACCGTCCACTTCCTCGGGTACCCGGACGGAGGCGTTGCTGGGGCGGACCGGGCCGAGCTGGTCGAGCGGGTGACCGAGCTGTTGAAGGGGGCCCGGCCCCAGGTGGTGGTGACGTTCGGTCCCGAGGGCGTGACCAAGCACGACGACCACATCACGACCGGGCAGGCCTCCACCGAGGCGTTCCACCGGGCCCGCGGGGAGGGGGATCCCGGGGACGCCTTCCAGGCCCTGTATTACAGCTCGATCCCACAGTCGGGCATCGACGAGTTCTGGAGCGTGATGCGCGAGGCGGGCGTGGACATCGGCAACCCCGACGACCCATTCATGCCGCGCGGGGTCCCCGACGAGACCATCGCCGTCCGGGTGGACTGCCGATCGGTGATGGACCGCAAGCTCGCCGGGATCAAGGCCCACCGGACCCAGTGGGCCGAGTTCGGCATGATGCCCGCCGAGATGCAGGAGCGGTTCCTCCGGGAGGAGACCTTCGTCCAGGCGTGGCCTCCCGTGACCGAGCCGGGCGGCCCGCCCCGCGGCAGCCTCTTCGAAGGCCTGGCGGCGGATTAGTCTGGGAGGTCCCAAGGAACGGAGACCAGTTGACCCCGCCACACGGTCTTCATCTCTCTGGTGGCGACCCTCGTTCAACTCGCGCCGGCTTTGTCAAGGCGTGCTCGTCGGCCAGCTCCACATCGAGGGACCAGGGAACGACGCGCACCAACGTGAAGCCTGTGAGGAGCGCCACATCGAAGGAGGGCTGCCAGGCCCGAGACGCGGCGTCTGCAGCGCACACATCTTCCAAGGTGAGTCGCCACGAATTCGGTTTGCGATTCCTCCGACCCGCCGTCGACGGAGGAAGAGGGCTGCGCCGATGAAGGTGCCACCGAGCCCGGAGTCGAAAACGGCGTTTCCAAAGCGCGTGGGCGGAGCGATTCTGATCATCTTCTCCCTCGGGGCGCTGGGACTTGCCATCTGGGCGATCCATGACATGTCGCCCGAGGATCGAGGCGTAGGTTGGAGCACCCTAGCGGCATGTGCGCTACTGGGAGCGATTCCTGGAGTCTGGGTGGCGGCCATGCGGATTCGAGCTATCCACACCTCACTAGGGCGTCCCGAGCGCGTGGAACGAGGCCGCGTCCAGCGAGCCATCTGGATTGCGGCACCCATAGGGGCAGGACTTGGCCTGGTACTGACCGTTTCTCCAGCCATCGTCCAGGTGATCGCGATGTCTTTGCTTGGCGGATTTTGCACAACATTGGTTCTCCTCTTCCTCTGGAGGACAAGAGAGCCCAATAGAGAGGCTCGTGGAGGATCGTCACCACTATGAGGATTGGGAAGGGGTGGCACGAAGCTCCTCAGCGGCCTGTCCTGGCGCGTGCCTATGTGCCATGAAGTCCACAACATCCAAGAAGACGTCGGGATCGGAGTCGATCCGGGGTGGTTTCGCCATCCGTCCGTGAGTTGACGTTCCAGATCACGCCAAGGCCGGAAGGTGCTCTTCTCCGCTCCACGTGCCGGACGTCACGCTCGATCCGTGCCGTAACACCTGTTCCCTTCGGCTCGCGGCTGTCATCGTCCGGCCAGAGAGGAGGAGCCGATGGCGACGGTGGCGCAGCAGTTCTGGAGGGAGGCGCTGGACGTCCGTCGTCGGGTCGAGGAGCAGCACCCTCGTTCGGGCCGGCGGCGGCAGGTGCTGGTCCACGTCCGCGCGCGAAGGCGTTCTCCCCGCTGACCGGCGGCGGCCGGTCAGAGCGCCGTGCGCATGGACTCGCCCTGGGTCTGCCGGCGACTGTCGCCCCGGCCGTAGTTCCACGACAGGAGAGGCCGGGGGACCAGCTTGAGCACGGTGCGGTCTGGTTCCCTCATGGCCGCGGCCAACCATCTCCGAGCCTCCCGCTCTCCGTACCGGCTGGAGATGTCCCACAGCAGCGCCTCGTCCTTGCCCACCACTTCGATCTCGCCTCGGGCGATCACCGCCCGGTAGGGGCGATCCTCGGACGCGATCGATATGCTCGCCGTCGGGCCGGCCGTCACGTCCCGGCCCGTGTGGCGAGCCTCGAGCCGGGTGGTGAACCAGAATGCTCCGTCGCGCCACAGGTACCAGATCGGCCTGACCCGGGGCCTGCCCTTCGCGTCGACGGTGGCGAAGTGGGCCATGCGAGGATCGGCCAAGAACTCCTCCAGTTCCTCGGGCGACATCGGCATCACTTCACCGCGGTCTGCTCGACGAACAGGAGCCCGCTGCCGCGGGTGAAGTTCTCCAGGTCCTTCGTGGCGGCCGTGGCCGCCTCGCTCTTCATGTCCGCCGAGAAGCCCTCGCGATCGTCCCACGTGAGCTCGGCCACGCCGTCGTACGCCGCCTCCTGTCCCTGGGGCACCCGGGTCACCAGGTTGACCACGTAGCCCTTCAGGTGCTCGTAGCCGTCCCGGGCGATCGGAGCGTGGTGGTCCATCCAGTAGTCGCGGAACTCCTCGGCGCTCATCCCGTCCTTCCTGCGCAGCCAGATGTGGACCCGAACCATGCCGCCTCCTCTTCGTGTGGGAACCAGCCGCCATCGTACGCGGGCCAGCTGCCTGGCCGCGGCCCGGGCTACAATCCGGGAATCCTTCCGCCGGAGGTTCGGGATGTACTGCCCGAAGTGCGGCCTCAAGCAGCCGGAACAGCATCGGTTCTGCCCTTCGTGCGGAGCCCGACTCCCCGGGGGCGCGTTCGGGCCCCGGCCCAAGGTCTCGCGGTGGTTCTGGTCGGTTCCGGTGAGCGCCGCCGACCCGCCCCGGGCCGCGCTACGGGTCAGCTGCTACCTGGAGGAATTCGAGATGGAGAGCGGAGGGGACTCGGTTCGAGTCCCCAGCGATCACGTCCGGTTCTCGATCTGGGTGGACGACCAGGTCGTGTGCGCGCTATCGATCCCCAACGGCGAGGCCGAGCAGCTGGTGCAGTTCCTCCAGGCGTGGCTCCCCCCCGCACCCGCTGACCCGGTGTCCGGGTCGATCTCGGCGGCGAGCTAGGTTTCCCGGCTGGGTTCCTCCGGGCCGCCGGCTTCCGAGCGGGCCAGGACGAACAGCAGATCCGAAAGGCGGTTCAGGTACTGAAGGGCTTCGTCCGTGACGGCCCCCCCGGCGTGCCGGAGCTCGACCGCCCTGCGCTCGGCCCTTCGGACGGCCGTGCGGGCCAGGTCGATGGCGGCCGAGGCGGCCGTCCCGCCCGGAACGACGAAGTAGTCGGGGAGCGGGTGCACCGCGACGTGCTCGTCGATCAGGGACTCCAGCCCCGTCACCATCTCCTCCGTCACCAGCGACTCGCCGGGCTTGAGCTTGCCCCGCTCCTTCGGGTTCGTGGCCAGGTCCGCGCCCACGACGAACAGGTCTCGCTGGAGCCTCAGGATCAGCCTGCCCTCGCTGGCTCCCAGGGCCCGGGCCAGGCCCAGCGCGGCCACGGCCTCGTCCACGCTCCCGTACGCTTCCGGCGCGGGGTCCGACTTCGGCACCCGCCCCCCGTAGAACAGGCCGGTGGTTCCGTCGTCACCGGTACGGGTGTAGATGCGCACGGGGGCTAGGATAGCCGGGAGCCCGGCGCACCAGGACGAAAGGGGATCGCGATGGCCCGATTCGGCGCGGTGATCACGGCGATGGTCACGCCGTTCCACGACGACTACACGCTCGACCTCGACGGGGCCCAGGCCCTGGCCAGCCACCTGCTCGACAACGGCTCCGACGGCCTGGTGGTGACCGGCTCGACCGGCGAGGCCCCCACGCTCCGGCACCGGGAGAAGCTCGACCTCTACCGGGCCGTGGTGGACGTGGCGAAGGGCCGGGGCACGGTCATCGCCGGGACCGGGACGTACGACACCGAGGAGACCATCGAGCTCACCCGGGAGGCCGAGGAGGCGGGGGTCGACGCCGCGCTGGTGGTGACGCCGTACTACAGCCGCCCGCCCCAGCGGGGGCTGATCGCCCACTTCACGAAGGTGGCCGATTCCACGGGCTTGCCGATCCTGCTCTACAACATCCCCAGCAGGACGGCCACGCTGATCGAAGCGGACACGCTGCTCCGGCTGGCGGAGGTGGAGAACATCGTCGGGGTGAAGGACGCCACCGCCGACTTCCAGGCGGCCTCCCGGATCATCGCCGACGCTCCCGCGGGGTTCGAGGTGTACTCGGGGGACGACTGGGCCACCTTCCCGTTCGTGTGCCTCGGTGGCGTGGGCGTGGTGTCCGTGGCGGCCCACCTGGTCGGAGACCGGATGAACGAGATGATCAGGCTCTGCAAGTCGGGCGACGTCTCCGCGGCGTGGAAGATCCATTCGTCGCTGCTCCCGCTGTACAAGGCGCTGTTCGTCACGTCGAACCCCATCCCCGTGAAGGCCGCGCTCGAGATCTCCGGGCGGCCGGCCGGCCCGCCGAGGCTGCCGCTGGTGCCGGCCACCCCGGAGGAGCGCGAGCTCCTCACCCGCGTCATGGGCGACCTTGGCCTCGTCTGACCACACGGGCGGGGAGCCGCGCCTGGTCTTCCTGGGCGGGCTGGGGGAGATCGGCCGGAACATGGCCGCCCTGGAGCTCGACGGGCGGATCCTGGTGCTCGACGCCGGCCTGTCGTTCCCCACGGTGGAGATGCCCGGGATCGACCTGGTCCTTCCGGACTTCGACTACCTGCGGGAGCGGGGGGACCGGGTGCACGCCGTGGTGCTCACCCACGGACACGAGGACCACGTGGGGTCGCTGCCGTACCTGCTGCGGGAGTTCTCCCTGCCCGTGTTCGCCACGAAGCTGACCCTGGGGCTGATCCAGGGGAAGCTCGAGGAGCACGGCGTCCGGGACAGGGCGGAGTTCCACGAGGTGGTCCCTGGAGAGGAGGTCCGGACCGGGCCGTTCACCATTAGGTTCCACCGAGTCTCCCATTCGATCCCGGACGGCTGCGCGGTGGCCATCGACCTCCCCGCCGGGACGCTGCTGCACTCGGGCGACTTCAAGCTTGACCAGACGCCCATCGACGGCCGGGTCACCGACCTCCAGGGGATCGCGGCCGAGGCGAAGCGCGGGGTCCACCTGTTCCTCTCCGACTCCACGAACGCCGAGGACACCGGGATGACGCTGTCCGAGCGCACGGTGGGCCCCGTCCTGGAGGGGATCGTCCGCGACGCCCATCAGCTGGTGGTCGTGGCCTGCTTCGCCAGCCACATCCACCGGATCCAGCAGGTGGCGAACGCCGCCCGGGCGGCGGGTAGGGTGGTGGCGCTCCTCGGTCGCAGCATGCACCAGAGCGTGGCCGCCTCCCGGGCCCTCGGGTACCTGGACATCCCGGACGAGGCCATCGTGCCGATCGAGGCCGTGGCCGGCCTCGATCCCTCGAACGTGGTGGTGATCAGCACGGGATCGCAGGGCGAGCCCCTTTCGGCGCTGTCCCTGATGGCCGCCCGCGAGCACAAGTGGGTGAAGCTCCAGCCCGGCGACACCGTGGTCCTGTCCTCCTCGGTGATCCCCGGCAACGAGACCGCCATCCACCGCACGCTCGACGGGCTGTACCGGACCGGCGCCGAGGTGTTTCACGTCCCCATCTCGAACGTCCACGTGTCCGGCCACGCCGCCGCCGAGGAGCTGAAATTCATGCTGAACCTGGTGCGGCCCCGGTGGTTCATCCCGGTGCACGGCGAGCGCCGCCACCTGTCCCACCACGCGGAACTGGCCCGGGAGGTCGGCATCCGCGCGGATCGGATCCTGACCGTCGAGGACGGGGACACGGTCATGTTGGGCTCGGAGGTCCGGCTCGGCGAACGGGTCGGCGCCGGGATGGTCTTCGTCGACGGGCTCGGCATCGGAGACGTGGGCGAGCACGTACTGCGGGACCGCCGCAAGCTGGCGGGGGACGGCATCGTGGTGGTGGTCCTGGCCGTCGACGCCCATTCCGGCGAGGTGCTGGCGGGCCCGGACGTGATCAACCGGGGGTTCGTGTTCGACGAGGCGGCGGAGCCGATCCTGGAGGAGGCCGCCCACCTGACCGTGCTGGCCCTGAAGGAAGCGCCGCCCGAAGAAGTTTCCGATCCCGGGTTGCTGAAACAGCACATCCGCCGTCGCTTGAGTAAATACTTCTTCGAGGCCACGAAGCGGAAGCCGGTGATCGTGCCGGTGATCATGGAGGTGTAGTCGCGGCGATCCGGCCACGCCGGACGTGGGCGGCGGGAAGAGGAGTGATGGCGCGCTCCCGTTCGAAGACGAAGCGAAAGCCCAGGGCGCGGCGACCCGCGCGTGCGGGTCGGCGGGTCGGAAGTCGCGGCAGCCCGATTAGGGCCGCCGGGACGAAGGTGGCCGGGCACCTGTCCACCCGGTCCGCCGACGTCATCGGGGTGGGCCTGATCGTCCTGGCCCTGCTCACCGTGCTGGGTCTGTGGTTCCGGGCCGGGGGGCCGTTCGGGAAGTTCTTCCTCATCGTGGTGAAGGGGCTGTTCGGCCCGGCCGGCTACGGGTTCCCGGTGGTGGCGGCGTTCTGGGCCGTGCTCCTGCTCAGGGGAACGGCCACCGACGACCGGGGCCGGATGCTGGTCGGCCTGTGGATCGGGCTGTTCGGGGCCCTCGGGCTGGCGTCCCTGGCCCGATCGAATCCGAGCCCGGCGGCGGGCTACGACGCCGTCAGCCGGGCGGGCGGCCTGATCGGCGCGGCCGTGGCGTGGCCCCTGTCGCGGGTGGTCTCCGCGTACGGGGCGGCCGTGGTGTGCCTGGGGCTGGCTTTCCTGGGGGCGCTGGTGTTCACGGCGACGCCGCTGTCCGCCGTGGGGCGCGGCCTGCGGAGGCTGTTCGCCGGCGGGCTGGTCCGGCCCCGGACCGACGAGGAGTCCGAGCCTGCCGGGCGGCGCCGGCGGACGGCGGCCGATCCGGAGGAGGCCGCGAGGATGGCCCCGATCATGGCCGAGCCCGAGCCGGCGGTGATCGCGGAGGCCAAGCAGATCCGGCTCCCCCTCCGGCCCGGGGGCGCCGGCTACCGCCTTCCTCCCCTCGAGCTGCTCCGTCGGGCCCCCGCCTCCACCGCCGACGCCCGCGACGCGGAGCACACCATGGCGGCCCTGGAGCGGACCTTCCGGAACTTCGGCGTCCCGGCCCGGGTCACGGCGGCCCACCGAGGCCCCACGGTGACCATGTACGAGGTGGAGGTCGAGGCGGGGACGAAGGTCAACAAGGTGCTGTCCCTGGGCGACGACATCGCCTACGCCCTGGCCACCCCGGACGTTCGGATCATCGCGCCCATCCCGGGCAAGTCGGCCATCGGGGTCGAGGTCCCGAACAAGGTCCGGGACTTCGTGATGCTCGGGGACGTGCTGGGGTCGCGGGCGGCGAAGGAGGTGACCAGGTCCCTGTACGTGGGCCTGGGCAAGGACGTGCACGGCCGGGCGGTGCTGGTGAACCTGGCCGAGATGCCGCACCTGCTGATCGCCGGGGCCACCGGCGCCGGGAAGTCGAGCCTCATCAACACCTTCGTCACCTCGCTCCTCATGCGGACCACGCCGGACGAGGTGAAGATGGTGCTGATCGACCCCAAGCGGGTGGAGCTCTCGCACTTCCGCGACCTCCCGCACCTGCTGTCGCCGGTCATCGTCCACCCGAAGCGGGCCGCCGAGGCGCTGGCGTGGGTGGTGCGGGAGATGGAGATGCGATACGAGGCCTTCGCCACCGTGGGGATGCGCGACATCGACGCGTACAACCGGTCGCTGGCCGAGGGAACGCTCAGGGTCCCACCCGGCGAGGAGTCGAAGTTCGGCCACGTCCCGTTCATCGTGGTGGTGATCGACGAGCTGGCCGATCTGATGATGGTGGCGCCCCGCGACGTCGAGGACGCCATCTGCCGGATCGCCCAGATGGCCCGGGCCGTGGGCATCCACCTGGTCGTGGCCACCCAGCGTCCGTCGGTCGATGTGGTCACCGGGCTGATCAAGGCGAACATCCCGTCGCGGATCGCCTTCATGACGGCGTCCCAGGCGGACTCCCGGGTGATCCTGGACGTGGGCGGGGCAGAGAAGCTGGTTGGTCACGGCGACATGCTGTTCCAGCCGGCCAACGTGTCCAAGGCCGTTCGGATCCAGGGGGCCTGGGTGACCCAAGCGGAGATCGAAGCCGTCTCGGACTGGTGCCGCAAGCAGCGCCGGGCCGAGTTCGCCACCAACATCGAGGGAATGGGCAGGCCGCCCGCCGAGGACGATGCCGGCGACGACGACAGCGACCTGCTGAACCAGGCGGTCGAGCTGGTGGTGCGGTCCCAACTCGGGTCGACCTCGATGCTCCAGCGCAAGCTCAAGGTGGGGTTCGCTAGGGCCGGCCGCCTGATGGACCTCATGGAGGAGCGGGGGATCGTCGGGCCCAGCCAGGGCTCCCGGGCGCGCGACGTCCTGATGACCTGGGAGGAGTGGCAGGAGTCGCGGGAGCGCGCCACCCGCCGCTGACCTCCCGGGAGCTTCCCGCAAAAGCAAGGGAGCGAACCCGAAGGCCCGCTCCCTTGATCACTCCGCTCGGCTCCGCCTTGCGGCGGCTCCTCGCTTCGTGACCACCGGAGGATACGCGACCCCTCCGCCCCGTGTCCAGCCCGGGAGGCCCTCGGGGCCAAGAAGAGTGACAAACGCCGGAACTATCCCCTAGACGCATGTAGTATGATGAGCGCGTGATCTTAGAGATACTCTTTGACTTCATCGGAGGCGTAATCTGGGATGGGATCAAGTCGTTGGTGAGGCGGATTCTCAGACGGCCCCGCAACGAGCCCGAGAGTCCAACTCCGATCAAGACCCTTCCACCAATAGGACTCACAACGCAGTTGGATCAAGAGCAGCATGAGTCTCCTCACGCATGAGCCGCTTGCTCTCTCGCTTCCCTGAGCCGCTTCCAAGCGGCGATCTCGTCCCTGAACCGCTGTAGCGCGTCTTCCTCACTGCTACCCGTCACTCCGATGAGCAAAGTGCTTCCCGGCTGGCTTACTGCTAGCCACCCGCTCCGCGCTTTGAACACCCTGGGTTTGGGCTCGATCATCTCCACTTGCGTCATCAGCGCACCTCCTCTGGCCAGCGAGCTTCCATCTCCACGGACAGAATGCCCCCAGATCGGCGTTCGGGTCCAAACCGGGCGGCCAACCGGTCTGAGCAGTCGGGCGGGGAGGTCATGTCTCCCCGCCCGGCGATCGGAGAGAGAAGCCACAAGGTGTGGTCCGGCCTTACAAGCCTCGGGCACCCCAGCGGGTGTGCGGATCAAGTCCGCCTCTCTCCGCAGGTA
>DASWCX010000279.1:0-3227 GCA_036395815.1 Actinomycetota bacterium
TCGGTTTCGTGGCCTCTTGGGTGAGCCAACCCGAACCATTGACCCAGCGAAGGATCGGGGGGGAAAATGGGTGGTCAGCTAGGGGTGGGGAGGTGAACGGACCGGTCTGAACCACCGGCCAGATGAGGCCCGGAGCGTCCCCCACCTTTCGGCCAGCTAGGACCAGGGGCGCTACTCACGATCGGAGAACCGCCATGCGTCGCCTGATCCGGGCCCGGGTCTCATGGATCCTTCTCCCCACCATCGCCCTGTCCCTCACCTCGGCCCGGCCCGCCACCGCGGCGGTGCAGCGGTGGAGGCCCACCGCGAGCATGGCCACGGCACGCGGCGGGCACACGGCGACCCGCCTGCCCGACGGCAGCGTCCTGGTGGCCGGGGGGGAGAACATCTCCGGCGTCCTGGCCAGCGTCGAGATCTACGACCCGGCCTCGGGGACCTGGTCCCCCACGGGGAGCATGGCCACGGCGCGCGTCCTGCACACGGCGACCCGCCTGCCCGACGGCAGGGTCCTGGTGGCCGGGGGGGTTGGCTCCTCAGGCACCCTAGCCACAGCCGAGATTTACGACCCGGCCTCGGGGACTTGGGCCCCCACCGGGAGCGTGGCCACTGCGCGGTACCACCACACGGCGACCCGCCTGCCCGACGGCAGGGTCCTGGTGGCGGGGGGGTTCAACGGCTCCTACCTGGCCACCGCCGAGGTCTACGACCCCGCCTCGGGGACCTGGTCCCCCACGGGGAGCATGGCCACGGCGCGCGTCGGGCACACGGCGACCCTCCTGCCCAGTGGACGGGTCCTGGTGACGGGGGGGGAAGGCCCCGGCTTCCTGGCCAGCGCCGAGGTCTACGACCCGGACTCGGGGACCTGGTCCTTCACCGCGAGCATGGCCACGGCGCGCGTCGGGCACACGGCGACCCCCCTGCCCAACGGCAGGGTCCTGGTGGCCGGGGGGTACAACAGCGGCTCCGGCTACCTGGCCACCGCCGAGGTCTACGACCCCGGCTCGGGGACCTGGGCCCCCACCGGCAGAATGGCCACGGCACGTGACGCCCACACGGCGACCCGCCTGCCCAACGGTAGGGTCCTGGTGGCCGGGGGGTACAACCTCGGCTACCTCGCCACCGCCGAGGTCTACGACCCCGCCTCGGGGACCTGGTCCCCCGCCGGGAGGATGGCCACGGCACGTGACACCCACACGGCGACCCTCCTGCCCGATGGAAGGGTCCTGGTGGCCGGGGGGTACATCGGCTCCTCCTACCTGGCCACCGCCGAGGTTTTTCGATGGCCCTGAGGCCATCCGGCGCTTGGCACCAGGGGAGTTGAACGAACCAGGATCGAACCTGAGGGTCCCGGCAGCCGGCGCAGGCCCCCCCGAATCACCCCCGAAGGAGCCGGACGTCGCCCTGGCGGCGGGTCAGGCCCTTTGCGTCGAAGTGCTCGAGGAGGGGGAGGGCGTACTTCCGGCTTGTGCCGAGGGCCTGGCGGAAGTCCGAAACGGTGATTCCCGGAGGGCCGCCCCGCTCTCGCACCACCCGTTCGGCCTCGGCGAGGAACTCCGGGGTGACCACGAGCTCGGGGGACACGCGGACCAGCCGTCCCTCGGCGCACACCGCCTTGATCAGCTCGAGGCCGAACCCCGCCGCCACCAGCTCCCTGACGGCCGGCGGGCTGGGCTCGCCGGCGCGAACCGCGGCCACCAGCCTGTCGGCGTCGTCCCGGCCGGCGGTGGACGGCCTGTGGTCGAAGAGGCGGATGGCGGTGCCGGTCCGAACGATGGCGCGGGCCTCCACGAGATGGGCCAGCAGGGCGTCGGCCAGGCCCGGGTCGGACAGGACGCGCCGCTCGCCCGCCAGCGCCGACCGGGCGTCCGCAAGGTCCATCCCCTGTCGCAGTGGGTGCTGCCGGTGATGGTCGCGGAGCGCATCGGTGAGCGCGCCGGCTGCTTCGGCGATCGCCGAGGGAGCGGCCAGCCACGAGCCCATCGCCACCGCGCCCCGGCCGATCGCTTCGGCGGGAGGGACCCCCGCCAGGACCAGCACGTCGGAGGCGCGGATCGCGCCCCGGTCGGCCACCAGCCGCCACGCCAGCGCCGAGCGGTCGGCGCGCTCGCGCTCCTGGAGCCTGGCCTCCGGGTCGGGTCCCGGCTTGACCGGCGGCTCGGTGTCGAGGACCTCTCCGCCGGCGACGGTCTCCCGCCGCCCGGCCTCCCGCAGGACGAAGCTGTCCTTGAAGTCCAGCACGACGGGCCGGTTCATGCTGATGCGGGCGAACCGATGCTCCCCGGGGCGAACCTCGGCCGCCCCGAAGATGCGGATGCGCGCGTCGCGCTCGGCCGAGCCCGCGTAGAGCTTGTACGCCCCGCGCTGGGTGAGCGGGTGCTGCAGCCCGCGCACCGGGCGGATCACCGCTTCGAACATGGAGGTGGGACGCCACTGCCCCGACAGCGCCAGCACGTCGCCCCGCTCCAGCTCCTCCTTCGGCGTGCCGACCAGGTTCACGGCCACCCGCGAAACCGGTCGGGCCACCTGAAGCGACCGCTTGTGGGTCTGCAGCCCTCGGATCCGGGCCCGGTGTCCTGAGGGGAGGATCTCCGCCTCCTGGCCCACGGCGATGGGCCCGCCGGTGAGCGTCCCGGTCACCACGGTCCCCGAGCCCCTGATGGTGAACACCCGGTCCAGGAACTGCCGGGGCCGGCCGTCGGTCTCGGGCGGCGGGGCCTCGCCTAGCATCGCGTCGAGGGCGGCGATCAGCTCGTCCAACCCCTCGCCGGTGGCGGCCGAACATGGGACGATCGGCGCGTCCTCCAGCCGCGTTCCCTCGAGGCGCCTGCGAACCTCGTCGGTCCGCCGCGCCAGGGTCTCCTCGTCGACCAGGTCCCGCTTGGTGAGCGCGACCACGCCTCCCGACGCGCCGAGCACGTCCACGATCTCCAGGTGCTCTTCGGACTGCGGCTTCCATCCCTCGTCGGCGGCGACCACGAACAGCACCAACCGCACCGGCCCCACCCCGGCGAGCATGTTCCGGATGAACCGCTCGTGGCCCGGGACGTCGACGAAGCCGACCTCCCGCCCCGACGGCAGGGTGGCCCAGGCGAATCCCAGATCGATGGTGAGGCCCCGGCGCTTCTCCTCGGCCAGCCTGTCCGGATCGATATGGGTGAGCCGCAGGATCAGCGAGGACTTGCCATGGTCGACGTGTCCGGCGGTGGCCACGACCTGGAGCGTGGAGG
>DASWCX010000280.1:0-4739 GCA_036395815.1 Actinomycetota bacterium
GAGGATCGCGATCTCTCCGGCGGTTGGCCATCCGTCCCAACGCACCGAGGTGATGGGGTCGGGCTTTGAACCCGGCGAGGTCGTTGAGCTGTCGTTCGACAGGATCGCCTACGGGAGGGTGGTCGCGGATCCCGCTGGCTCTTTCGTCTTTCGCCGACGAGTGCCAAGCGCGGCTCTTCCGGGCGCTGCCACGATCTTCGCTGGGGGCCGGGACAGTGGGGCACGGGCGCGGACTTCGTTTTTCGTGAGGACGAACTGGGCCATGTTCCACGGAGTGCCAACCCGCGCCGGCTACAATCCGTTCGAGAACGTCCTTTCGCCTTCCAACGTTTCGAGTCTCCACAAACTCTGGAGCGTCCCGGTGGCGAGCGAGGTGTCTTCCCCGGCTGTGGTGAACGGCGTGAGGTATGTGGGGTCGGATTACTACCACGGCAAGGTGTTTGCACTCGACGCCGATACCGGAGCCAGTGTGTGGGCCTTCCCCACCGGAGGCGCGGTGTACTCCTCTCCTGCCGTGGCGAATGGAGTCGTCTACGTGGGATCGTACGACTACCACGTCTACGCGCTGGACGCCGCCACAGGGGCGAAGCTGTGGAGCTTCTGGACGGGGAATTACGTCGTCTCTTCCCCTCTCGTTGCGGATGGAGTTGTCTACATCGGGTCGGAGGACGACAACATCTACGCGCTGGACGCCGCCACTGGGGTGAAGTTGTGGAGCTTCCACACCGGGACCTACGTCGACTCCTCTCCCGCTCTGGCGGAGGGGATGGTCTACGTTGGGGGGGACGACCACAACGTCTACGCCTTGGACTCGTCTACAGGGGCCGAGCTGTGGACCTTTAAGACTAGGAACCTCGTGGAATCGGCGCCGGCGGTGGCGGACGGGATTGTGTATGTGGGAGGGGACGACCACAACGTCTACGCCCTAGACGCCGCCACCGGGGCCAAGATGTGGAGCTACCACACCGGGAACGTCGTCGGCTCCCCTGCCGTTGCGGGTGGAGTGGTCTACGTGGGGTCGTGGGACCACAACGTCTACGCCTTGGACGCCGCCACCGGAGCCAGGCTGTGGAGCGCCCCCACCGGTGACCGCGTTGCGTCCTCTCCGACGGTGGCCAATGGAGTCGTTTACGTGGGTGGGTGGTCCGGGTCCAGGGGCATCTACGCGCTCGACGCCGCCACCGGCCTGAAGCTCTATCGCTTCTCGGGCGTTGGCTTGGTCGAGTCCTCTCCGGTGGTAGTCAACGGCATGTTGTACGTCGCATCGTCCAACGGAGTCTACGCACTCGGCGCAACCAGTCCGGCGAGGCTCCCTTTGAGCGAGCCGTCTGTTCTCCGTGCCAACACTACGCCGTCAAGTCACACGCGACCGCGCGCAGTACCGAGCCGCCCGGCAGGCTTGATTCCTGATAGTCCATCATATTCTCGGAGGAGTGTCAGGCAGGGTCAAGCGGCAGACGAAACGCCAGGAGCGTCACGCCGCTGTCCATCACGTAGTCGCGGGCCGGGTCGCGTTCGAAGCCCATGTCGCGGTACAGGCGCTGGGCCACCTTCATCAGGTGGGTGGTGCGCAGGGTGACGATCCGCCTTCCCTTCTCGCGGGAACGATCGATGCACCGGACGACCAGGGCGCGCCCGATCCCCTTGCCTCGAGCTTCGGGCCGAACGCCCAGCATCCGGATGCACGAGACGTCGGGAGGGAGCTCCTCGTCGTCGTCCCCGACCGTCTGGTCGAGCTCCAGGGTCACGCACCCGAGGACCGCGCCGTCCTCGACCGCCACGTAGACCTCGGTTCGGTCCGCCCGGCCGGCCACGTCAGCCAGCTCGGCCAGGTACTCCTCCCAGCCCGGGTCGCCCGGGCGGGCGAACTCCATGTAGGCGCCGGCGGTCACCTCGCCCGCCTCTTCGTACTCGGCCGGGGCCACCGGTCGAATCTCCACGACGTGCCAGCCTAGCCCCACCGGGTGGTCAAGCGTCTTGACGATCTGCCATATTGGAGGTCCATGAGCCAGCAGGCCATCTCCGGATTGCTCATCGAGGCGTTCCGCTCGCTGGAGTCCGAGATCGGGCCGGCGCTCGAGGATCGGGGAGCGTTCGAGCTCACGCCGGCCCAGGCCAGAGCCCTCCTGCTGGTCGACCGAACAGGGACACGTTTGACCGAGCTGGCCCGGAGGGCCGGGGTCACCAAGCAGGCCATGATGCAGCTGGTCGACGACCTCCAGACGACGGGGTGCGTCCGGCGAACCCCCGACCCGGAGGACTCCCGGGCCAAGGTGGTGCGGCTCACGGCGAAGGGCCTCAGGCAGCGGGCCAGGGCCCGAAAGGCCATCCAGGCGGTGGAGAGCCGTCTGAAGCGGCAGCTCGGGCCGCGACGGTTCGAGGTGTTCCGGACGACCCTTGAGGAGCTGGTCGAACCGGCGGAGTGAAGAGCCGGAGGCCTCAGGCCGCTGTGGTGACGTGCAGCAGCCGGCCAACCCCGAACGTGATCGAGGCCGCGATGGCGCCCACCAGCAGCATCCGGCCCCCGGACCGCCACATCGAGCGGCCGGTCAGGATGGACATCGCCGCGCCCACCGCCACCAGCGAGGCCGCGCTAGCTCCGATCGCCGCGAGGACTGCCGCGGTCCCCGAGCCGATCAGGAACGGGAGCAGTGGCACCACCGCCCCCACCGAGAAGGTGGCGAAGGACGAGATCGCCGCTCCCCACGGCGACCCTAGCTGCTCGGGATCGAGCCCAAGCTCCTCGCGGGCGTGGGTCTCCAGGGCAACCTTCGGATCCCGCATGACCACCTCCGCGACCTGGTGGGCAAGGTCGGGCGGGAAGCCGCGGCTCTCGTAGATCTGCCGCAGCTCCTCGTGCTCCTCGTCCGGCTCGGTGGCGATCTCGTGGGCCTCGATGTGCAGAAGCCGTTCGAACAACTCGCGCTGGACCCGCATCGAGACGTACTCACCGGCGCCCATAGAGAACGCTCCCGCCAGCAGGCCTGCCACGCCGGCCACCACGATGAAGTGGTTCTGCACCGACGCCCCGGACACCCCCATGATCAGCGACAGGTTCGACAGGAGGCCGTCGTTGACCCCGAAGATGCCGGCGCGAAGCGCACCGCTCTTCCCGCTCGTCCCTGCCTTCTGCTCCGCCTCGGGGGTCGGTCCCGGGTGCGGGTGGACGACGGGCTGGTGCCGATTGGCGAACAGGCCCGAATCGGCGAACCGGTCGGAGACCCGCCGGAGCACCCCCCGGTCAGCCACGATCCGGCCCCTCGGCCCGCCCCGCCCGCCGCACGCTCAGCTCCCGCGCTCCTGCTCGCGAAGGAACCGCTCGACCTCGGCGGCCAGCGCCTCGCCCGAGGGCTCCTCGCCGCCGTCCCCCGGCCGCATCGCCTCGTCGGCGGCGGCCTCCAGGCGGCCCACGTATTCGGCGAGCTCCTCGCTCTCGGAGAGCAGCCGGGTGACGCCCTCCTCCCACCGGGACGCCGCCTCGGCCAGTGCGTCGGTCTCCACGGGTGCCTCGAGCAGGCTGGCCACCCGCCGCACCAGCGCCAGGGCCGCCTTCGGGTTCGGCGAGGCCGGGACGTAGTGGGGGACCGCCGCCCACAGGCTCACGGACGGGACCCCCGCCCGGTTGGAGGCGTCGTGCAACACGCCCACCACCCCTGTGGGTCCCTCGTACTGCGAGCGGGCCAGCCCGAGCCCTGCCGCGGTCTCCTCGCTGTACGAGGAACCCACCACCGGCACATCCCGGCTGTGCGGCACGTCGGTCAGGAACGCGCCCAGGGTGACCAGCAGGGTCGAGCCCAGCTCCTTCGCCGTCCCGATGATCTGTTCGGTGAAGGTCCTCCACCGGACATTCGGCTCAGGGGCGGTGAACAGCACGACATCCAGGCCTCCGGGCGAGGCCACGGCGAACTCCCCCCGGGGCCATTCGATGACCCGGGAGACGCCTCCCTCCAGCCGCACTGTGGGCCGGGTCACCTGGAAATCGAAGAATTCCTCCGGGTCGAGATATGCGAGCGCCCGGGCGTCCCACCGCTCCATGAGGTACCGGGCGGCCACGGTGGCGGCCTCCCCGCCGTCGTTCCATCCCCTGAAGGCGCAGACGAACACGGGCCGACGGAGGGCCGGATGCTCGACGAAGGTGACGTGCTCCATCGGTCCAGCATAGCCGCGGTCCGGGCCGCCGTGGCTCAGACTCGGCCCGCCGGAGCGGCTAGCCTTGCGGGGAGCGGCCGCCCCGCGGCCGCGGCGGCGCCCCGAAAACGCTGTTCGAGAGGATCGCCATGACCAAGCTCGCCGTGTGCGGAATGGGACTGCTGGGCCGGCCCATCGCCACCAGGCTCCTGGAGGCCGGCCACGAGGTGACGGTGTGGAACCGGACGCCGGAACGGGCCGACCCCGTGGTGCAGCGGGGGGCGGCCCGGGCCGAGACGCCCGCCGACGCCGCCAGGGGAGTCGAGGTGGCCATCACCGTGCTCTCGACGCCCCAGGCGCTCGAGCAGGTGGCATTGGCCTCCGACGGCCTGTCCGAGGGCCTGTCCGAGGGATCCCTCCTGGTGGAGATGTCGACGGTCGGTCCCGACGCCGTCCGGGACCTGGCGGGACGGCTTCCCTCCGGGATCGAGCTGGTGGACGCCCCGGTGCTGGGCAGCGTCAGGGAGGCCACTGAAGGAGCGCTGAAGGTGTTCGCCGGCGGGTCGGACGAGGCCTATGAGCGGCTCCTCCCGCTGTTCGAGGTGCTCGGC
>DASWCX010000281.1:0-7234 GCA_036395815.1 Actinomycetota bacterium
GCATACCTCTGAAACACCCCCCCTTTCCGGTGACCTCGGCCCCCTTCGGTCCTGCGCGCCGGGGGAAGCTCGTCGCCAGCGCAGACTTTCCCCTGGAAACGGCTCGTGTGTCAAGCGCGCTGGTGACTCGGAAAGGCGCGATTCGGGTGTTGGCTTGCCGAAGGTCAGATGGAGATCAGCGAACGCCGGGACCGCCGGCGCCCCACGGCGTAGCCAACCGCGTAGCTGGCCGCGCCCACGGCGGCGGCGCCCGCTCCGGCCGCCGAGGCGATCAGGGTTCGTCGCCGGGCGAGCCGAAAATCCACTACCTGCCAACCGCGCTTCCTGGCGATCGCGGCGAGCCTGAGATCGGGGTTCATGGCCACCGGGTTGCCCACCAGCTCGAGCATGGGCACGTCGTTCACGCTGTCGGAGTAAGCATAGGACCGGGCAAGGTCGATGTCCCGCTCCGCGGCGAGTTGCCGCACCCGTTCGGCCTTCTGCGGGCCGTGGACCATTGGCCCCTCCAGGCGCCCGGTGTACCTCCCGTCGACGACCTCGGCCCGGGTGCCGATCACGCCGTCGATGCCGAGCTCCTCCGCCAGCAGGGACAGGTAGTCCTCCGGAGATGAGGACGCGATGTACACCTCCCGGCCGGCTCCCTTGTGACGGAGCAGCAGCTCGACGGCCTGCGGGTACAGGCGCGGGAGCAGCTCCTCGTGGGCCACCGACCGGCCGAACTCGACCACGTCCTCCTTGCGGCGACCCGCGATGACCTCGAGCGACTTGGCCCGGGCCCGATCCATCGGACCCCGGGCCTCACGGCCGAGCAGCCGGTACCGCAGCTGGTCGGCCCCGAGCCGCGCGATGTCCCTCATGGTGAAGTACCGCTGCCGGTACATCTCCCGGGCCAGGGGGAACAGGCTGGATCCCGGCAGCAGGGTCTTGTCGAGGTCGAAGAACGCCGCTTCCATCCCAGGCGGGAGTGTAGTCGGGGCGGGATCAGCCCTGTTCGACGCGCCGGTCGAGCCACCCCCCCGACGCGCCTGCCCGGTCGGCCACCAGCCCGGCCAGGATCGAGAGGGCGATCTCCTCGGCCGTGCTGGCGCCGAGGTCGATCCCCACCGGCGTTCGGATCCGGTTCAGGTCCTCGGTCCCGAACCCACGGGATCGGAGCTCCTCGAGGTGCGGGCCCACGTGCCGGGCGCTCCCCATCACCCCGACGAACCTGGCCGGGGATCGAAGGAGGGCGGCCACCGACTCGACCACGAACGGGGCGTCGTGGTCGGTGTGCACCGCGGCCGTCTCCGCGTCGACCGCGAGGCCCTCGAGGCTCGCGGCCACCTTCCCCTCCCGGTCCCTCGCGGTCAGCCGCTCGTCCCGCGGTTCGACCAGCACGGGATCGAACCCCACGTCCGTGGCCCACTTGATCAAGTGCCTGGCCACGGGGGTGGCCGAGAAGACCACGAGGAGTGGCCGGCGGGTGAAGGGCTCGAGGAACACTTCCACCGTACCGAGCTCGTGCGGGTAGGTTCGCGTGGCCGGCCGGCCCTCCGCCAGCACCCCGGGGGCGTCCGCGATGGCGGCGTCGTCGAACTCGGCGCAACCCAGCGTGCCGGCGAGGGCGCCGGTGGGGCCGAGGAGGATCTTCTGGCCGACCCGGCACGGCGGATTTCCCTCCGTCTTGATCGCCGTGCCCAGCACCACGGCCTCGCCGGCGGTGCGCCGGGCCTGGAGCATGGCCTCGACGCCGTCCGGACCGCCGGTCGGCCCGTGCTCCTGCTCATGGCCCTCGTGTTTCGGAGCGTCGGCGGGGCCGTGCGCCGTGTGCCCGGCGAGGAGCTCGAGCGCGTGAGGAAGGGCGGGCAGCACGGCGGCCAGGCTCTCGGTGGCGCCCCGCTCGCTCCCCGGAAGGTTGAGGATCAGCGTCGAGCCGAGCGTCCCCGCGATCCCTCTGGACAGGGCGGCGAACGGCGTGGAGCCGCGGCCCGCGGCGCGCATCTCCTCGGCCAGGCCGGGGGCCTCCCGTTCGACCACGGCCCGGGTGGCCTCGGGCGTGACGTCCCTCGGCCCGAGGCCGGTGCCCCCGGTGGTGACGACCAGTCCGATCCCCCGGCCGGCCAGGTCCCGGAGCATGCCTTCGATCGCGGACGGCTCGTCGGGGACGACTTCGTGCGCGGCGACCTCGAACCCATGGTCCCGGAGCAGCGCGGCCACGGCGCGCCCCGAGGCGTCGTCGCGAACCCCCCGCGAGACGCCGTCGCTCACCGTTACCACCGCCGCCGTAGGCTTTCGGCCCTCTTCCATCAGCCCGATAGTACGGTTCCCCGCTCCAGGGGTCCGGGCCGCGGTGAGGCTTTGCCCATTGGGGCATATCCTGTAGACATCCATGGGCTCAGCCGGTGAACCGATGAACCGTATCTTCCCCCTGGAGCAGGGACCGCCCGCTTCGGGTCCCCTGCTCGACACCTACGGTCGGATCGGGAACGACCTGCGGGTGTCGGTCACCGACCGGTGCAACTTCCGGTGCACGTACTGCATGCCCGCCGAGGGCCTGAACTGGCTCCCCAAGGACCAGATCCTCACCTTCGAGGAGATCACCCGCGTGGTCGGGGTCTTCGTCGGGCTGGGGGTGCGCTCGATCAAGCTCACCGGGGGGGAGCCCACCGTCCGCCACGACTTCCCCAAGCTGGTCGGGATGCTGCGAGAGGCGAATCCGGACCTCGAGCTGTCGATGACCACGAACGGCATCCTGCTGGACCGGCTGGCCGGGCCCCTGGCCGAGGCCGGGCTGGACCGCGTCACGGTCTCGTGCGACTCGCTGATGCGCCACCGGTTCGCCGAGATGACCAGGCGGGACGCGCTGGACCGGGTGCTGGCCGGGATCGAGGCCGCGAAGCTCGCCGGCCTGACCCCGATCAAGATCAACTGCGTGGTGATCGCCGGGACCAACGACGACGAGGTCGTCGACTTCGCCGCGTGGGCCCGGGAGACCGGGTTCGAGGTCCGGTTCATCGAGTACATGCCCCTGGACGCCGAGCACCACTGGGAGCGGGCGAAGGTGATGCCCTCCGCCCAGATCCTGGACGCCATCGACGCGGTCCACCCGCTGGTCCCGGAGGGGGACGGGGCCGAGCCGGCCACGCTGTACCGGTTCGCCGACGGGGAGCCGGGCGCCATCGGGGTGATCCCCTCCGTCACCGAGCCCTTCTGCGACACGTGCAACCGGCTCCGGCTCACCGCCGAGGGACAATTGCGGGCCTGCCTGTTCTCGCTGGACGAGGCGGACCTCCGGGAGCCCCTACGGTCCGGCGCCACCGACGACGAGATCGAGGCCGTGATCCGCAAGGCCGTGTGGGGGAAGTGGGAGGGCCACAAGATCAACCACCCCGACTTCCAGCGCCCCAGCCGCTCGATGTCGATGATCGGGGGCTGACCAACCCACGCGGTGAAGGTCGACTACGCCTTCGTGGCCGAGGCGGCCGATTCGCAGGGCGGGCTCTTCTACGTGGTCCGGGGCGGTGCCGACATCCACTTCCTCCCCCGGGACTTCAGGCGGCCCCTCCGGCTGGGGGCCATCTCCTTCGTGGTCCGCGTGCTCGGCGAGCCCCACGAGGTCGGCGAGACCTTCCCGCTGGTGTGCAGCGTGGTCGACGCCGACGGGAGGTCGGTGAGCTTCCATCAGGAGCTGGCCGCCCGGTTCGAACCCCATCCCATCGATCCCACCCGGACCACGGCCAGCGTGCTCACCTTCCGGTTCTACGGCTTCCCCATCCCGGACTTCGGCACCTACCTGTTCGAGGTCCACCTGGGGGACGAACGACTGGCCCAGGTCCCGTTCTGGGTCGTGCCGGTGGACACCCAGGCTCCCCCCGAGCCCGGGACGACGGCCGAGTAGCCGGCTCAGGCCCCGTCGAGGAATCGTTCGATGCGGTGGGCGATGTCCTCGCCCTTGTCCTCCTGGAGGAAGTGGCCGGCGCCCTCGAGGATCTCCGGCTCGCCGGCCGTGGGGATGAGGTCGGCCATCCGCCCGGCCGCCTTCGGGCTGAACACCGGGTCGGAGTCGCCGAACAGCACGAGCGCCGGTCTGTCCCACGTCGCCATGGCGTCGCGGGTCCGGGCCATCTCGTCCGCACCGGGGTCGCCGGGCTGGAGCGGCACGATCAGCGGGAACATCGCCGCGCCCACCTTCGCCTCCGGCCCCGGGAACGGCGCCTCGTAGCCGGCCAGCACGTCGGGCGAGAGATCGGTGACGGTGGCCGACTGGATCACCAGACCGATCGGCATCTCCACCCCGACCCGCTCGGCGAAGTTCCGCCACCGCATGAACCCCTCCCCGGGTGGCCGCCCGGTGGGGACGAACAGGCCGGTGTTCAGGACGACCAGCCGCGCGACGCGTTCGGGGTGCTCGGCGGCGAACCGGAGGCCGATCGGCCCGCCCCAGTCCTGGACCACCAGGGTGAGGCCGCGCAGGTCCAGCCGTTCCGCCAGGTCCGAGATCGACCGGGTGTGCCGGTCGTAGGTGTAGAAGTCGCGGCCGGTGGGCTTGTCCGACCGGCCGAACCCGAAGTAGTCGGGCGCGATGACCCTCGCGCCTTCGGCGAGGATCGGGATCATCTTCCGGTACAGGTACGCCCACGTGGGCTCGCCGTGGAGCAGCAGGACGGGCCGGCCCGACCCTTCGTCCACGAAGTGCATCCGCAGGCCGTCGAACTCCGCGTACCGCGGGTCGAAGTCGTAGCCGGCAAGCCCCTCGAACCGTTCGTCCGGCGTTCGGTAGACGCCGTCCGGGGTCACGGTTCGTCCACCAGCAGGACCCGGAGCACCTTCGGGCCGTGGACGCCGAACACCGTGGTCATCTCGATGTCGGAGGTCCGCGACGGGCCGGTGATCAGCACGGGCGCCGACGATCGATCCGCCGCCGCGGTGACCACCGGCATCACGTCCTCCAGCCCCGCCACCAGGAGGCTCGCCGGCAGGACGGCCAGATGCGCCGGCGGCAGCAGGCTCGCCACCCTGGGATGGTCCGGTCCCGGAACGATCAGGATCGAGCCGGTGGAGGCCACCGCAAGCGCGGCCGAAGTCACGCCGAGGTCCGCCCGGGCCGCCTCCTCCCTCCACGCCGCCGGCTCGGGCCGAACGACCTCCGCGCCGGCCGCGGCGAGCCCCTGCTCGATCTCCTCCCCGTACATGCCCAGGACGTCCGGAGCCACCACCGTCCGGCGGTTCGCGGACAGCTCCCGGGCCACCTCGGTGACCGCGTCGGCCAGCTCCGTCCGGCTCACGGACCGGGCCAGGCCGTTGTTCCTGGCCAGGGCGGCCCGAAACGTCTCGAAGTCCGCGAGGCCGCCCGAGGCCGGTGTTCGGGGAAAGGCCTCGGGCAGCTCGACCGGCGGGACCGTGGCCACGGCCTCCCGGACCCGTTCGAGGAACGCCGCCCGGTCCATCAGGCGCCGTCCTGCCGAAGGCCCCTGCGCCAGCGCTCCCGGAAGGTCCGGCTCGCCACCGGCGGCATGTCCCGGCCCTTCGTCCACCGGGACAGGGGGAATGGCGCCTTTCGGATCCGGCCCTTCCTGGCGAACAGGCGCTGCCCCACGCGCGACAGCCGCGCGAACAGGAGGAAGCGGCCGGGCTTCCTCCACGCCATGGCCCAGCTCCGGAACATCAGAACCTCGCCCGTGGGGCGCTGGGACTTGGCCACCTCCCGACGCAGCCCCAGCAGGTGCTCGTGCAGGGGGATCTTCACCGGGCAGACCTCGGTGCAGGCGCCGCACAGCGAGGAGGCGTGCGGCAGGTCGCCGGCCTTCTCGAACCCCACCAGCAGCGGGGTCAGCACCGCTCCCACGGGCCCGGCGTACACCGCGCCGTAGGCATGGCCGCCGACCTGCCGGTACACCGGGCACACGTTCTGGCAGGCCCCGCACCGGATGCAGTGCAGGATCGAGCGGAACTCGCCCCCCAGGATCCTCGACCGGCCGTTGTCGAGCACCACCACGTGCAGCTCGTCCGGCCCGTCGATCTCCCCCGGCAGGCGGGGGCCGTTGATGAACGAGAGGTAGGTGCTCACCACGCGGCCGATGGCGCTGGCCACCAGCATCGGATACAGCAGCTCCAGCTCGCGGAACGACGGCACGATCCGCTCCATGCCCATGATCGCCACGTGCACCGGCGGGAGCGAGGTCACCATCCGCCCGTTGCCCTCGTTCGTCACCAGCGACAACGATCCGGTCTCCGCCACCGCGAAGTTGACGCCCGAGATGCCGACCTCGGCGCGGAGGAACGCCTCCCGCAGGACCCCGCGAGCGAAGGCGGTCAGCGCTTCGGGCTCGGGGGGGAGGGTCCGGCCGTAGTGCCCCGACAGGAGCTGGGCGATGTCCCTGCGGTTCATGTGGACGGCGGGCGCCGTGATGTGCGAGGGCGGCTCGTGCCCCACCTGGACGATGTGCTCGCCGAGGTCGGTCTCCACCACCTGGACCCCGTCGGCCTCGAGCGCCGGGTTCAGCTCGATCTCCTCGGCCGCCATCGACTTGCCCTTCGCCACCAGATGGGCCCCGCGGTCCGCGACAACCTTCCGGATGTAGTCCACGGCCTCCGGGCCGGTGGCGGCGAAGAAGACCCTGGTGCCCTTTGCCTCCGCCCGCTCGGCGAACCGGTCCAGATACGCGTCGAGGTTCGCCAGCGTGTGGGCCCGGACGGCCTCGGCCGCGTCCCGGAGGGCGGGGAGGTCGGATCCGGCGAACGTCTCCCGCCTGCGGACCTCCCGGGAGTCGGTGGCCTTGCCGAGGATGAGCGGGAGCTGGGTCTTGCGCAGCTGCCTGGCCGCGCGGTCCTCGAACCGCCGGTAGATCTCCGCCTCGGGGGTCATGTCGGCGGCTTCACGGGGATCAGTCCTCGCGCTTCGGCCAGCAGCATGGCCAGATGCATGGGCCGCGCCTTCGACCCGGACCGGTTCGCCCGGCCCGCCAGGTGCATCAGGCAGCCCGAGTCGCCGGTGACCATCACGTCGGCGCCGGTGGCGTCCGCCTGGGCCATCTTCTCGTCGGCCATCGCGCTGGCCACGTCGGGAAGCCGGAGCGAGAACGTCCCGCCGAACCCACAGCACCGGTCTGGCCACGCCATCTCCACCAGCTCGAGGCCCTCGATCCCCCGGAGCAGCGTGCGGCCCTGCCCTGAGAGGCCCAGCTCCCGGAGCCCGTGGCAGGAGTCGTGGTAGGTCACCCTCCCCTCCCACGCGCCGCCCAACGACTCCACGCCC
>DASWCX010000282.1:0-6713 GCA_036395815.1 Actinomycetota bacterium
GGCGTCGGGGGAGGGCAGCCCCGGCCGGGATCGTTCCCGCATCGACTGTCGGGCCGCTTGCGCCACCTGCATCTGGAGGGCCAGCTGGGTTCCCTGGAACAGCCCCTCGAGCCAACCGAGGATCTCGGCGTGGGCCAGCGAGAGCTCCTCGAGCGAGCCGTCCCGGAGATCGGGGGTCAGATCGTCCAGCTCCGCGTAGAGCTCCGAGGGAAGGGCTTCTCGCAGCTCTTCGTAGATCTGGTCGTGGAGCCGTCGAAGGTGATCGACCGCGCCCGCCTCGGGCCGGATCCTGCGGGCCTCGTCGAGGACCTCCCGGGTGACCCCGGCGATCCGGAGGAGCCGTTGCGGATCCAGGGTCTCGACCTTTTCGCCGGTATCCGTCTTCTCACCTGGCGAGGACGGTTCGGCAGGAGAGTCAGGCTGGGAGGTCTGATCGGCCACCCGCAGAGCTTACCCGGAACGATCGTTCACGAGGCGTTGCGCGGGCGGGATGCGCGGCGGCCGGAGATGGATCGAGCGGGCCCGAGGACCTTTGGAGCCGCTCACGCCTTCCCCATACGCGAGCGTTATCTACTCGGTCCTCGAACCCGCTCAAAAGGTGGCCCCAAGCGACCCCGGTGCCTTCAGGTGTCGAGGTCCCCGCTCGAAAAGCCTCCCGGTCGTCCGCGTGACTCGCGCCGCGCGTTCATCCGGTCGACCACCCGAGAGGCGTCCCCTCTCCCTTCAGGCCTCAGCAACCGCTTGGGACCGGGCCGAATAGTACGGAGACCATGGTCGGGTGTCAACCGCGCCAAAATGATTGCGGCACAGGGCATTTCACGGATTTCTGCAGGTAGGGCGCGCCGTGGAAATGGTCCAGAGTGACAAAGAAACTTTGGCGCTTCCGTCGCTGGGGGCGACGCCGCCGAATAGCGTCCCGATCCCCAGGTCAGCGAAACCGTTCCACCATTACCACGGCCGCCGGCGCCAGCAGCAGGGCCGGCAGGAGGTTCACTACGCGGATCTCCCTGACCCGGAGAAGCCGCAGCCCGATGGCCAGGATGAGGACGCCCCCCGTCGCGGTCACCGACGCGATGGCCGGGCTCCTGGACGGATCGCCGACGGCGCCGGCCACCGTCCCGGCCAGGAGAGACAGCCCGCCCTGGTACACGATGATGGTGATCACGGAGAAGCCCACGCCCCACCCCAGGGCCGAGGAGAACGCCAGCGCGGCGAACCCGTCGAGCATCGCCTTGACGGCCAGGAGTGAGTAGTCCCCCGACAGGCCGTCGTTGATCGCCCCGAGGATCGTGAGCGGTCCCACGCAGAACACGAGTGACGCCACCACGAACCCCTCGGTGAACCTGGCCTGTCCGGAGCCGAACCGGCGCTTCAACGCGTCCCCGGCCGCGACCAGTCCTCGTTCGATCCCGATGATCTCGCCGGCGATGCCACCGAGCAGGATGCTTCCGAGGACGATCAGGACGGCCACCCCGCCAGCCGCGGCACCGGTGACCAGCGTGCTGAAGGGCGGTCGGAAGGCGGCCAGGCCCTGGTCGATCCCCACGAGCAGGACGACCAGGCCCAGGCCGTCCATGACCACCTCCCGGACCCGCTCGGGCAGCCGGTCGCCGAGCAAGGTCCCGGCGGTGGTTCCGGCCAGCACCGTGCCGGCGTTGATCAGCGTGCCGGTGACGTGGACCACGTGTCAAGGGGTCGAGGTCTCGCGGATGGCCAGCGTCAGGCGGCCCACCGCCACGAGCCGGCCCTCGTCGTCGTGGACGCGCATGTCCCACACGGCGGTCGTCCGGCCCATGTGCAGGGGGACGCCGGTGGCCGTGACGTGGCCCTCGCGGACCCCCCGGATGTGGTTGACGTTGAGCTCGATGCCCACCACCAGCCGGTCCGGCCCGGCGGCCATGGCCGATCCGAACGAGCCGATGGTCTCGAGCAGCGCCGCCGTGGCCCCGCCGTGGAGGAGACCGTATGGCTGGGTGTTCCCCTCGACCGGGATCCGAGCCACCACCCGGTCGGGCTCGACGGTCAGGAACTCGAGGCCGATCTTGGCCATGAGCGTTCCGCCCGGGGCGTCGGCGAACTGCGGAGCGAGCTCGGCGACGGAATCCGGAAGGGACCCGCTCACGTCCGCCGGTTCGGCCGTTCGATCGCGCGCATCCACAGGGGCCGGATACTACCCCGGCGGTTCGGCGGGGCGCCGAGCTCAGGCCCCGGCGGCGGCGATGATCAGCTCCGTCGCCACCCCGGCCAGGAACCCCGCCAGGACGCCCCACACGGTGACGTCCCAGGCGCCCAGGCGGCGACCCACGTTCAGGAGCTCTGCCACCACGTAGACGATGGCTCCCGCGGCCAGGGTCAGGAAGAGCACCGAGACGTACTGGCTCACGAACACGGTGCCCACGATGGCCCCGACGAAGGTGGGCCCTCCGCCCACCAGCCCGGCCACGGTGAGGTAGCTCCACGAGGCCCGCACGCCGCCGGCGGCGAGGGGCCCGACGATGCCGAACCCCTCGGTGGCGTTGTGGAGGGCGAAGCCCACGACGAGCAGGACGGCCAGCTTCAGCTCCCCACCGCTCGCGGCCTGGCCGATGGCCAGCCCCTCCGAGAAGTTGTGGAGCCCGATCCCCGCGGCGATCGACATCCCGAGCTGCAACGCGATCGATCTCGCCTCGGCCGTGCCGGCCGGGGGCTCCGCCACGGCCATGGCCCCGGGCCCGAGGCTCTCGCGGAGGCGGCGGGCCCGCTGCCACTTGCCGAAGTAGAGGAGGGAAAGGAGCCCGGTCCCCAGCCCGATCACGAACATCGCCGCCAGGCCCGAGAGGGCCCCCCACCTCCCGGCCACCACCGATTCCTCGAGAGGCCCGAAGGCGTGCTCGAAGATCTCCACCAGCAGGAACAGCAGGATCCCCGCGGACGCCGCGTTCAGGAACGCCTTCAGGGCGGGCCGAGGGTTCCGGAGCCTGCCCATCGGCAGCCCCAGGAAGATGGTCGATCCGGCGATGGCGCCGAGCAGGATGGTCTCAGGGGTGCTCATCGTTGGGCATCTCCGAGTCTACGGAATGGGAGGCCGGGCGGGACCGTACAATCGGGGCGGTGCCAACCAAGGTCGACGACAACGCCGCAGCACGCCCCGACAGCACGAGCCCGAAGCGCCTCTTCCTCCTCGACGGCCACAGCCTGTCCTTCCGGGCCTTCTACGCCCTGCCCACGTCGCTCGCCACCACCAGCGGTCAGATCACGAACGCGGTCTACGGCTTCACCTCGATGCTGATCAAGCTTCTCGGCGAGGAGCGACCCGACTACGTCGCGGTGGCCTTCGACAAGGGCCGGCCCACGGTTCGGCTCGAACAATACGCGGAGTACAAGGCCGGCCGGGTGGAGGCGCCTGACGAGTTCCGCCAGCAGCTCGGGCTCATCCACGAGGTCCTGGAGACGTTGAAGATCCCGATCATCGAGATCGAGGGGCACGAGGCCGACGACGCCATCGCCACGCTGGCCTGCCGAGCGGCGGCGCGAGGCCTGGAGGCGGTCATCGTCACCGCCGACCGTGACTTCTTCCAGTTGGTGTCGCCCAGCATCTCGGTGATGTTCAACCGCAGGGGCATCTCCGACATCGTTCGCTACGACGTGAAGGCGGTGACCGAACGATTCGGGCTCCCGCCCGAGAAGTACCTGGACTACGTGGCCTTGAAGGGAGACCCTTCGGACAACATCCCCGGGGTCCCCGGGGTGGGGGAGAAGACGGCCTCGAAGCTGATCCAGGACTTCGGGAGCGTCGAGGACCTCCTGGCCCGGACCGGCGAGGTCAAGGGCCGGCTGCGGCAGGCCATCGAGCAGGCGGGAGACACGCTCAAGCGGAACAAGGAGCTGGCCCGGCTCCAGAGCGAGCTCGACATCGAGCTGGACCCGGAGAGCTGCGTGGTGGGGGAGTGGGACCCGGACGCGGTCCGCCGCTTGTTCAACTCGCTCGAGTTCCGGACGCTCCTCGAACGGCTGGAGGACCTGGAACGCAAGCCCGTGGTCGAGACGGCCTCGCTGGACCTGTCGACCGGGACGGTGGCCGACCTCGAACGGCTCCTCCGGCGGGAAGGGCCGAAGGCGCTCCACGCGCACCTGGACGCCGGCGCCATCACGGGGCTGGCGTCCTCGGCGGGTGGCGGCCACGCCGTGTTCGCGACGTTCGACGCCGTTCCCCCGGCCGTGGCGTCGTGGCTGGGCGACGAGAGGGCCCCGAAATGGGTGCACGGGGCGAAGGAGCTCGAAGCCGCACTGCTGGCCGGCGGGACGGCGTTGCGGGGAGTGGCCTTCGACACCGAGCTGGCCGGATACCTCCTGGACCCGGCGGAGGCCTCGTATCCGCTGGGGGCGCTGTCGCAGCGCTACCTGGGCCTGGACGTCGTCACCGAGAGCGAGGGGGAGGAGGAGGGACAGCTGTTCGCGGATCCCTCCCGTCCCACCGCAGCCGCCGCGGCCGCCATCGGCCTGCTGTCGCCGGTGATGCGTGAGCGGGTCGAGCGGGCCGGCCTGGAGTCGCTCCTGACCGACGTGGAGCTGCCGCTGTCGAGCGTGCTGGCCGGGATGCAGGCGGCCGGGGTGGCCCTGGACGTCGGGTACCTCGGGGACATGTCGGAGTCCCTCGGAGACCGGATGCGGACGCTCGAGGAGGAGATCTACCAACACGCCGGCGAGCGGTTCAACATCGGCTCGCCGCCGCAGCTCGGGGTGATCCTCTACGAGAAGCTCCGCCTGCCGATCCTCAAGCGCACCATGAAGGGCCGGGCTCCCTCCACCGACGCCGACGTCCTGGAGAAGCTGCGGGACGACCACCCGATCGTGGCCGCGCTGCTCGAATACAGGGAGCTGGCCAAGCTGAAGTCGACGTATCTCGACGCGCTTCCGCCGCTGGTGAACCCGCGCACCGGGCGCATCCACACCACCTACAACCAGGTGGGGGCGGCCACCGGCAGGCTGTCGAGCGTGAACCCGAACCTCCAGAACATCCCGGTCCGCGGCGAGCTCGGCCGACAGATCCGGCGGGCCTTCGTCCCCGGTGGCCCCGACCGCGTCCTGCTGGTGGCGGACTACTCGCAGATCGAGCTTCGGGTGCTGGCCCATCTCTCCGGGGACGAAGCGCTGGCCGAGGCGTTCGCCGGCGACACCGACATCCACTCGGCCACCGCAGCCAAGGTGTTCGGCCTCCCGCTCGACCACGTGGACCCGGAGCTCCGGCGGCGGGCCAAGGTGGTCAACTACGGCCTGGCCTACGGGATGAACGCGTACGGGTTGGCCAGCCGGATGGGGATCGCGCCGGACGAGGCGGCCGAGTTCATCGAGGCGTACTTCGCCGGCTTCCCGCGGATCCGGGAGTTCCTCGACCGGCAGGTGGCCCGGGCCGCGGCCGAGGGCTTCACCGAGACCATCCTGGGGCGGAGGCGCTACCTCCCCGAGCTGCAGTCCCCGAACCTGCGGGTCCGCGACATGGGCCGGCGCATGGCCCTGAACGCCCCGATCCAGGGCAGCGCCGCGGACATCCTCAAGCTCGCGATGATCCGGGTGGACCGGGAGCTGGCCGGGTCGGCCTTCGACTGCGTCATGGTGCTGACCGTTCACGACGAGCTGGTTTTCGACACGGTGGCCGGGAACGTCGAGGAGGCCGGGCGCCTGGTCAAGGGGGCGATGGAGTCCGCGTTCGAGCTCGAGGTCCCGCTCCGTGCCGACCTGGGTTCGGGGCCGAACTGGGCCGAGGCGGTGCCGTCGGGCCACTGACCGGGTCCACCGGGCTCCGGGCCGTCGGGTGCGGCGATTGCGCCGAGGTGGACCGGAAACTAGGATTCGGGCGATTCGGAGAGGACGTCCGGCTGTCCCGAAGGGGGGTTCGCGTGAGAACACGAGCGTTCTTCGCATTGGGGAGTGCCCTGCTGACCCTGGGTCTGGTCGGCTCCGCCACCGTCGCCGGAGCCGGCACGAGGACTCCCCGGCGCCTTCCTGGGACGGTGCCGTCGGTCAGGACGCACGGCGCGCCGAGCCAGGGGTCGGCGAACACCGCCGGGGGCCCCGTCGTGCCGCGACACGGGAGCGGCGCGCCATCGAACCCGGGGGCCCCCATCCTGGGGGTCAGCTGGCAGGGCCTCAACGACCCCTCCCTCACCCCGGCCGACCCCAACGGGGCCATCGGGCCGAACAGCTACGTCGAGATCATCAACGAGATGCTCGGGATCTATCAGCGGAGCGGCACGCTGATCGCGTCAGCCACGCTCCACACCCTGACGGGAGACAGCAACTTCCTGGGCGACGTCATGGTGCTATGGGACCCGATCACGCAACGCTTCTACTACAACGTGTGGGATATCAGCGTTCAGACCATGCAGTGGGGGTTCAGCAAGAACAACAACCCCACGACCATTCCGGGAAGCTGGTGCAACTACACCGCGAGCTTTGGCTACACCACCAACGAGTTCCCCGACTATCCCAAGCTGGGGCAGACCAAGAACTTCCTGCTGATCGGCGTGAACCACTACCCGAGCCTTTCCTCGCAGCACGCGGACCGCTCAGACGTCCTGTGGATCGACAAGCCTCAGGGCAGCGCTCCCATCACCACCTGCGCTCCGGCGTCCTCGTTCAAGGCGGGAAAGTTCACCAACCTTCGCAACCAGGATGGGACCCAGGCCTTCACGCCCGTGCCGGCCATTCAGGTCGACCCGTCCTCACTGGGCTTC
>DASWCX010000283.1:0-2752 GCA_036395815.1 Actinomycetota bacterium
CCCATGGGCCAGGTCATCAGCTTGCCCCGGGCCATCATGGCCCCCAGGGGCATGCCGCTGGCGATGCCCTTGCCAGCCAGCACGATGTCGGGCTCCACGCCCCAGTGCTCGACGGCCCACATCTTCCCCGTTCGCCCCATCCCCGACTGGATCTCGTCCGCCACCAGCAGGATCCCGTGCTGGCTGCACAGGTCCCGCAGCTTCGGCAGCCAACCGTCGGGTGGGAACACGTACCCGCCCTCGCCCTGGACCGGCTCCACCACGACCGCGGCGATCTCGTCGGGCCTCACCAGCCGCTTGAACAGGTGGTTGCGGATGAAGTCGAGGTCGGGATCCTCGTCGCCGAACGGCGCGTGCACGACGCCGGGGAGGAGCGGGCCGAAGTGCGCGCGGTACACCGACTTCGAGGCCGTCAGCGACAGCGAGCCGTACGACCTGCCGTGGAACCCTCCGAAGAAGGCCAATACGTACGGCCGGCCGGAGTGATAGCGGGCCAGCTTGATGGCGGTCTCCACGGCCTCCGTCCCGGAGTTCGTGAGGAAGGACCGCGTCGGTCCGGTCATGGGAGCGATGTCGTCCAGCCTGGAGCAGGTCTCCGCGTAGATCGGGAGGAAGAAGTCCGACGCCGAGTAATGGAGGAGCTTCTCGGCCTGCTCCTTGATCGCCTCGACCACCCGCGGATGGGCGTGGCCGGTGGAACACACCGCGATGGCCGCATTGAAGTCGAGGAACGCGTTCCCGTCCACGTCCTCGACCACGGCGCCCGCCCCACGGGCCGGGGCGAGACCGTAGGCCCTGGGGAGCGATGGGCTGGTGACCCGATCGTCGTGCCGGATCACGGCCCGAGCCGCCGGGCCCGGCAGCTCGGTGACCAGCCGCGGTTCGGTGAGCCCCGCCAGCTCCTCGTAGGAGAGCGCCGTGGCGTTCAGCTCAGTCCCCGATGATCGTGCGGCTCTGCTCCCGCATGTACTGCTCGACGTAGTGCAGGCCCCCACCGGCCTTACCCGTGGTGCCGGAGCCCTTCCAGCCGCCGAACGGCTGCATGCCGGGCCAGGCTCCGGTGGTCGCTCCGGCCTTCCGGTTCACGTACACGACGCCGGCTTCGATCCCGTTCAGGAACTTGTCGATCTCGCCCTGGTCCTCGGAGAACAGGCCGGCCGTCAGCCCGTACTCGGTGTCGTTGGCCAGCTCGAGCGCCTGGTCCAGCGAGTCGACCGGGGCCACCGAGACGAACGGCACGAACAGCTCGTCCTTCCACACCCGGTTCTCGAGCGGGGCCTCGACGACGGTCGGCTGCACGAAGTTCCCCCGGGCCAGGTCGCCCTCGCTGATCTGTTCTCCGCCCACCAGCACCCGGCCCCCGCCGGACTTCACGTCCTCGACGGCCTGCTGGAAGGTCTCCACCGCCTTGGGGTTGATGACCGGCCCCGTGTACGTGTCGCGCTCCAGCGGGTTGCCCACCTTGAGCTTCGACGTCTTCTCCACGAGCTTCGCCACGAAGTCGTCGAACACCGGCCGCTCCACGTACACCCGCGAGCAGGCCGAGCACTTCTGGCCGCTGAACCCGAACGCCGATCGCATGACGCCCTCGGTGGCCTTGTCGAGGTCGGCCGTGGCCGTGACGATGGCCGGGTTCTTCCCGCCCATCTCGCAGATCGCCGGCTTCGGATAGTCCTTGGCGAAGTTCTTGTAGATCTGCATCCCCACCGCATACGACCCGGTGAAGGTCAGGCCGTCCACGTCGGGGTGCTCGTAGAGCGCCTTACCGACCGTGCTGCCCGGCCCCGTGACGATGTGGAAGGCTCCCGCCGGAACGCCCGCCTGGCTGATGGCCTCGTGGAGCTTGAGCGCGGTGAAATACCCCTGGTGTGAGGGCTTCAGCACCACGGTGTTGCCGGCCACCAGGGCCCCGCCGATCGGCCCGCCCGCCAGGGCCATGGGGAAGTTGAACGGGCTGATCACGGCCCACACGCCGTACGGCCGCAGGACGCTTCGGTTCGACTCCTTGTCGGAGAGCCGGTCCATGACGAACTCGAAGCCGTCGTTGTCCTCCATGGACTTGCAGTAGTACCGGATGAGGTCGGCCGTCTCCTCGACGTCGCCGAGTGCCTCCAGCCGGCTCTTGCCGACCTCGATGGCCATGAGGGCGGCGTATTCGAAGACGTGCTCCGAGATGGCGTCCGCCACCTGCCGCATGATCTTCACCCGCTCCTGCCACGGCGTGCCCCCCCATTCGGGTGCGAAGGCCTTCGCTGCGGCCACCGCGTCGTTCAGGTCCTGGACCGTGGCCCTGGCGAAGTGCCCGATCAGCAGCTCGCTGTCGATGGGCGAGCGCTCCTCGTCGAAGCTCTCGCCCTCTCGGGCGTCGCCGTTCACGTAGAACTGGTGCTTCTGCCCGAGCCACGATCTCGCCGTTTCCGCCCCCCGCTCGTATGCGGCGTGCAGGTCCTCGTTGTCGGCCGACATGGTGGCGTAGGTGATGCGAAACCGCTTCTCTGCCATCGTTCGCCTCCCCGAATCTCTTCCGTCCATCGTAGCCGGAGGCCACTTCACCGGCACCTCCATGCGGGCCCCGCCTCGGGGACAATGTCGGGATCATGTCCCAGGCCGAAACACGATCGTCCCCCCGGGTCCAGCACGCCAGGAGCCTGTTCCGGGGTTTGGGGCCCACTTACGACCGGGTAGGTGCGACGCTCTCGCTGGGTCAGGACCCGCGATGGCGGGCCTTCATGGTGTCGCGGGTCGCCGTCCC
>DASWCX010000284.1:0-1809 GCA_036395815.1 Actinomycetota bacterium
ATCCACCGATGCGCCGGACCATCCGGATCCTCGTTGAGGTCGAGGCCCACGATCACGGGACCTTCGATCCCACCGACGAAATCGGTGAGCACACGGGCGTGAACGCCCCGTTCCACAGGGATCAGCCCAAGGTGGCACGAAATGACCGTGATGGGCAGTCCCATTCGTCGGAGGTGGGCCGCCACGAACCCCCGTTGCATCGCTCGGCCCCGCCGTGGGAAGTCCATCACCTCGCTCCAGGCCGGTCGCCACTCAGGCCGGTACAGCACGGCGTTGTGCACCCGGCTGAAGACCCGGTGGCTGGAGGCGGAGGCCATCCCCAGCGTCTCGGCCAGCCGGACCAGGGTGGAGCTGCGCCCGCATTCCTGGATCAGCGCCACGTCGGGGTCCTGGTCGGCGATGACCCCCGCCACCCGGTCGAGGCCACCCCGGCACGAGTGGACGTTGTAGGTGAGGACTCGAACGCGCACCGGGTCTTAAAGAGAGATCAGCGTCCCGGCATGGCCGGCCAGGGCGCGGGCTCCATCCCGGAGCGCCGCGATGATGGCCCGCTTCCCGCCGCCTTCGACGAACTGAACCGCCGCCTCGATCTTCGGTCCCATGGAACCCGACCCGAACTCCCCCGCATCGAGGCGGCGCCGGCCTTCCTCTGTGGTGAGGCGACCGAGCAACCGCTGGTCGTGCGTTCCGAAGCTCTCGTACACGCCCTCCACATCGGTGAGGATCAACAGCCCGTCGGCCTCGACGTCCTTGGCCAGGATCGCCGCGCACAGGTCCTTGTCCACCACGGCCTCCACCCCAACCAGGCGGGGGCCCTCCTCGACCACCGGGACTCCCCCACCTCCGGCCGAGATGACGATTACCCCGTCGGCGACCAATCGCCGGATCACCGGCGCCTCGACGATCGAGTACGGCCGGGGCGACGGCACCACCCTGCGCCATCCTGCGTCGCCGGGCGCCGGGGCCACGCGGTAGCCGCGCTCACGGCGGTACCTCTCGGCTTCCGCCTCCGAGTAGTAGGGGCCGATCGGCTTGGTGGGGTCCTGGAAGGCCGGATCGTCCACGGGGACCCGGGTGAGCGTCAGCACCGTGGCCACCGGGCGATCCATCCCTCGCTCGTAGAACACGTCACCCATCGCGGTCTGCAGCATGTACCCGATCTGGCCTTGGCTCTCCGCGCCGCAGACGTCGAGGGGCATCGGTGAGACCACGGCGCTGGCCAGCTCGTTCTGAAGCAAGATGCGCCCGACTTGGGGTCCGTTGCCGTGCGTCACCACGACCTCATAGCGCTCGGCGGCGATGTCCGCCACGATCTCCGCGGCCCGCCGGGCCGAGCGCCAGGCGGCCTCGGCGGTGTCCTGGTCGCCCTTCTGCAGAAGCGCGTTCCCGCCAAGCGCGATGACGACCCGTTCCATCGGTTGCCCGTGCCCTCCGCCCGCGCCGCCGCCGCGCTCTTGAGTCCGTCGGCCGCCGGTGCTAGGTGAGGACCGCCCGGAGAGCGTCCTCGATGGTCGGCGACCCCTCGGCCTCCTCCAGTTCGTAGTAAGCCCGGACGGCCGGCTTGTGGATCTCGACCAGCTTCCGAAGATCGATCGGCGTGGCGATCACCACCACGTCGGCCGGTGCGGCGTTGATCATCGACTCGAACTCCCGGAGCTGCTCGTCCGAGTACCCCATCGCCGGGAGGACGGGGCCGATCCGGTACTTGGCGTAGATGTCCTTCATCGAGCCGACGGCCTGCTCTCGAGGGTCGACGATCTCGGCCGCGCCATGCTGCCTTGCGGCCACCACGCCGGCGCCGTACAGCAT
>DASWCX010000285.1:0-1853 GCA_036395815.1 Actinomycetota bacterium
GGGGAAGCGGAGCAGCGGGAAGTTCCTGTGAGACCATGGGCCCTCGCAACAGGGCCACCCCCGGTCCCACGAGCGTTGCTCCAAGCCGGCCCCGAGACTCTTCGAACTGCCGCTTCGCGTAGGCGTTCAGGACGATGACCGGAGGATTCACACGGAGCACCGTCCGAACGTCCTTCCAGTATGGCTGTAGCGCTCGCTCCAAACGATCTGACCGAACAGCCGAAGGGCGCCCGGCCAGGAGGTCAGAGGGCTCGCCGGCGAAGAAGTGGGCTCGGGTCTGCTGTTCGGGGGCCAGCGCCGCTCTGATCACCCGTTCCTTCAGGGGCACCGAGATCAGGCCCGCGGAGCCGTGGGGATCGACCAGGAAGACCACCGGCTGTCCCGCCGGCAGATGCGCCAGATACGCCGAGGCGATTGCGGCTTGCCGGGTCGCGCCCGGGTCGATCCACACCCCCGGTCCGTGCCTGTACCAGGCCAGAGCACCGGGCAGGGCGAGGCCGGCCACGGCCACGCCGGCGACAGCGGCGCCCATCACACGGCCCCCGTGACTGCCGATGATTCCGGCGATCAGACCGACAGCCGCCGTCAAGGCGATGGCGCCGGGAACCGCCACCAGCAAGGTGAGGAACCGATGGGGAGGCAGATCCAGCGTCAGTGCGCCGTAAGCCATCCCGATCGCCGAGACGGCCGTCCACGCCACCAGGACCCGCAGCCAGAATCCGTAGAGCTCCGGGTGCTTCCGGCGGTGGCCCTCCCTCGCCATTCGTCCCCCACCGACCAGAGCCACAGGAAGAAGAGCGGGCAGGAACAACCGGGCCAGGTCCGTCCTGAACTTGGGCAGGTATCGTCGTGGATCCTCCTTGATCTCGAAGGTCCGAAACGGCGCTTTGAGGAGAGCCGCGATCAGCACGCCCATCACTCCGCTGGCGACGACCACCGCGCTGGCTACAACTCCGGACTCAGTTGACAACCAGGCCACTCCTTCGCGTCGCCGGCGAAGGGAGACCGGCATCCCGAGGATCGCAGTGAGCCCCAACACGGCCATCGCCACGCCGAGAAAGATCCAGTGGGCGAGTCCGGCTGCCACGAGCAGGACCACAGCCCCCGACCACCCACGGCCCCCATCGATGCGCCGGGTCACCGCCGCCACCGCCGCCACGACCAGGGCCAGCATCAGCAGGTTCGCCACGTTCTCGCCCACGAGCCGGCTGGCCCCAACGAGCGTCCCGGCAACACTCACGGCGACGATCCACGTGCCGTGGCCGAGACGCCCGTCCAGACCGTCGCCCGGCCCGGCGGCCCAGAACGCTCCCACGGCCAGGGCGAAAACCGAGACCAGGACAAGGGGAAGGATCACCGCGAGCCTGAGCTGCGACAGACCCGTCAAGCCCGACAGGGTCGAGGCCAGCAGGGCGTGCCCGGGGCGGACTGAGGTCCCGAGGACCCCCAATCCCTCGGCACCCACGAGGCGGGCCCTCCAGACGTACCAGGAGGCGTCGAACCCGACCGGCATCGGGTACCGGCGAGCGCGGTAGGCGAGGAAATAGAAGAGGAACAGAGCCTCGGCCAGCCCCCCAGCGGCGACGAACGAGGTGCGCTCCCCGCGCTTTACCAATGCGTTTCTTCAGCACGCGGCCGTGCTGGAAGTAACACCACGAGTGCAAGCAGAACGGCTAGGCAGATGCCCGAGACGATCAACCCGCGGTTCCAGCCGGGGGGGTCGTATCGAAGGACCACCTGGTGGCGCCCTGAGGGAACCAGCACGGCTACACCGGCGTGATCGGCCGCTCGTATGGCCACCGGCCGATCGTCGATCCGGGCCACCCACCCATGCTGGATGGCATCGGCGACCA
>DASWCX010000286.1:0-8669 GCA_036395815.1 Actinomycetota bacterium
CATGAAACTTGCTTCAGCTCTCCACGCCGTCACACCAAAGGAGCCCTAGGCGCGGCGGCCATCGAACTAGAAGGCGCCTACCGGACCTGGACCCTGGAGGTTGCCGGCCGCGTCACGATGGGCCAGAATCCCGGTAACAACTGAAGGCGCCCGAGGTGGCAGCCAGCGGGGCGCCATTCCCGCTGAAAAGTGAAGCCGGTGTGAATCCGGCACGGTCGCGCCACTGTGACCGGGGAGCGAGCCCGAAGTACGCCACTGGGACATCCGTCCTGGGAAGGCTCGGGGGAGCGATGATCCGGGAGTCAGGAGACCTGCCTCGGGGGCGAGGGAGCCGTTCCTCGCGCAAGGCGGCGGACCATGAATGAGTTTGCCTCCGGCCGAGGGCCGGAGGCTCTTGTGTTTCGGAGCCCGGCACGGGGACGGCCGATGGCCGCGCGTTCGGCCAGAAGGGAGGCACTCCGTGCCTGGAACCCGTCGCCTCTTTCGGAGAGGCGCAGCTTCGCGTGTCCGGAGGTGCGAGGTCATCCCCCAAACGGGCCTGTGGACGACCTTCCTCACTCTCCTTGTTTCATTGAGCCTTCTGGGCTCGGCCTGTGGGTCAACTAGCCAGAGCGGGTCTGCGCCCACCTCCGCCGCCACCAATGCGCTGGAAGGCGCGTTCCCGGTCTCGGTGAAAGCCGCCAACGGAGAGGTGCGGATCGAGCGCAGGCCTGGTCGGATCGTCTCGCTCTCGCCCACCGCCACCGAGATGCTCTTCGCCATCGGCGCCGGGGATCAGGTGGTGGCGGTGGACGACAACTCCAACTACCCGCCCCAAGCCCCGATGACAAAGCTCTCCGGGTACGAGCCGAACGTCGAGGCCATCGCCAAGTACAACCCAGACTTGGTGGTCACCTCGAACGATCCCGGCGACCTGGTGAAGTCCCTCGGTGCGTTGTCGATTCCGGCCATGCTCGAGCCGGCCGCAAATGCCCTTGACGACACCTACGCTCAGATCGAACAGCTGGGTATGGCCACGGGCCACGTGTCCGAGTCGGCCCGAGTCGTGGCCTCGATGAAGTCGCAGATCCAGCAGCTGGTGGCCTCAGGGCCGACGTTCGACTCCTCGCTTACCTACTACCACGAGCTCGACCAGACCTACTACACCGCCACCTCGAACACGTTCATCGGGCAGATCTACGGCCTGCTCGGCCTTCGGAACATTGGGGACGAGGCCAAGGGAGCCGCCTCCGGCTACCCCCAACTCTCCGCGGAGTACATCATCAAGGCCGACCCGGACATCATCCTCCTGGCCGACACCAAGTGCTGCGGGCAGTCGGCGGCCACGGTGGCCAATCGCCCTGGGTGGGACCAGATCACCGCCGTGAAGACCGGGGCTGTCGTGGGGCTGGACGACGACATCGTCTCCCGGTGGGGCCCCCGGGTAGTGGACTTCCTCCAGGTCGTGGTACAGGCCCTGGACCGACTGCATGAGCGGGTGAGCGCCTGATGGCCGCGGTGACCGAGGTTCGGGGGGCCAAGCTCACGGTCCGGCCGACGCGGCTACGCGCCTGGCTCCTGGTCGCCGCTCTCGGATGTCTGGCCGGCGCGGTTCTCCTCGGCGTGCTGGTGGGCCCCGTGCGGCTTCCCGCGGGAGCGGTCCTGAAGGAGTTCGTGAACCGACTGCCTCTCATCGGCGTCCACTCCGGGCTCTCGCAGCTGGACGCGGCGATCCTGTGGCAGATCCGGGTGCCCCGGGTGGTTCTCGGCGGCCTGGTCGGGGCCATGCTGGCCATGGCCGGAGCGTCCTACCAGGGGGTGTTTCGGAATCCACTGGCCGACCCCTACCTCCTGGGCGTAGCTGCCGGAGCGGGGTTGGGTGCCACCCTGGCGGTCGCCTACCTGCCGGGTCGGGCCGGGTGGCCGGCGGATCCCCTGCCCCTCACGGCCTTCGCCGGCGCCCTCGTCGCCGTGGCGGCCACGTACGTCCTGGGGCGTTCCGGCATCAGGAGCCGGAACACGGCCACCCTGATCCTCGCGGGGGTCGCGGTTGCTGCTTTCTTCACGGCCGCCCAGACGTACGCGCAGCAGCAGCACGCGGACACGCTGCGGGAGGTGTACGCCTGGATCCTGGGCGGGCTCGGCACGGCGGCTTGGCGGCAGGTGGCTCTGATCCTCCCCTATGTGGCGGCGAGCGGACTGGCCCTACTCCTCCACCGCCGGTTGCTGGACGTCATGAGCCTGGGAGACGAGGAGGCGGACAGCCTCGGGATCCGGGCGACCCGTGTCCGGCTCACGGTGGTGATCATCGCGACATTGGGAACGGCCGCGGCCGTGGCCGTGAGCGGGCTCATCGGATTCGTGGGCATCATCGTTCCTCACACGGTCCGGCTGCTGGCAGGCTCGAGCTACCGCCGGATCCTCCCCCTCTCGGTCATCTTCGGGGCGGCCTTCCTGATCCTGGCCGATCTCATCGCCAGGACGGCCCTCTCTCCAGCCGAGATCCCCATCGGGGTCATCACCGCCTTCGTCGGGGCGCCCTTCTTTCTTCTGGTGCTCCGGCGGACTCGGAGGCTCTCGTGAGTATCGAGGTTGCCGACCTGTCCGTGGCCTACGACGGCATCCCTGTCCTGCGGGGGCTCTCCGTCCGCGTCCGAGCCGGGGGATGGCTCGCACCAATCGGGCCCAACGGGGCCGGGAAGACCACCCTGCTCCGGGCCGTCGCGGGGCTCGTTCCGTTCTCCGGCGACGTACGGGTGGCCGACTCCATGGTTTCGGCGATAAGCGGCCGCCGCCTCGCCCAGCTCGTTGCCTACGTGCCCCAGCGTCCCCAGATCCCGGCCTCGATGACGGTCACCGACTACGTGCTGCTGGGGCGGACTCCGTACATCCCGTACCTAGGGACAGAGGGCCGCACGGACCTGGAGGTGCTGGCCCGGGTCCTCGATCGCCTCGAGCTCGGGTCTCTGACGCGCCGGCCGCTCGGGTCGCTCTCCGGCGGCGAGGTCCAGCGGGCGGTGCTGGCCCGCGCCCTCGCGCAGGAGGCCCCGGTGCTCCTGCTGGACGAGCCGACGGCCGCCCTCGACGTCGGGCATCAGCAGCAGGTCCTGGAGCTCGTCGACGAGCTCCGCTTGGAGCGGGGGCTCACGGTGATCAGCGCCATGCACGACCTGACCCTCGCCGGGCAGTTCGCCGAGGAGCTCCTCCTCCTGGACGGGGGACGGGCGGTGGCGACCGGTTCGGCCCGCGCCGTGCTCACCGAGGCCACCATTACCCGGCACTACGGGGCCTCGGTCCGGATTCTCGAGGACCGCGATGGCGGGGTGGTGGTCCTGCCGACCAGGGCGAGGCGCCGGGTCCAGGTCCTGGCGGAAGGGACGGTCGGGTGATGCCGGGCCAGCGGCCTCCAAGGAAGCCTCCCCGGCGAGGTCGGACTGCCGGGGCCTCCTCGCTGGTCCTGGTGAACACCGGCGAGGGCAAGGGGAAGACCACCGCCGCCATGGGGACCGTGCTCCGGGCCGTGGCCCGAGGGTGGAAGGTGTGCGCGATCCAGTTCATCAAGTCCGGCCGATGGAGGGCCGGCGAGGAGCAGGTCGCGCGCCGGCTCGGGGTGGAGTGGTGGGCGACGGGGGACGGGTTCTCCTGGGAGTCCGAGGACCTCGAGCGGTCCGCCGCGCTGGCCAGGGCGGCCTGGGAGGCGGCCAAGGAGAAGATCTCCTCCGGGGACTACGACCTGGTGGTTCTGGACGAGGTCACCTATCCGATGAACTGGGGCTGGATCCCCACGGACGAGGTCGCCGAGGCGATCCGGGATCGGCCCCCCCACGTCAGCGTGATCGCCACGGGTCGCGATGCCCCCGAGGCGCTGGTCGAGGCGGCCGACACGGTCACCGAGATGCGCAAGGTCCGCCACGCCTTCGACCGCGGCGTGGGCGCCCGACGTGGGATCGACTTCTGATGTCGCTCACCCTCCTCCTCGGCGGCGCCCGGAGCGGGAAGTCCCGCTTGGCCGTCCGCCTGGCGGCCAGCCCTGGCCTCCCGGTGGTGGTGATAGCGACAGGCGAGGCCCGGGACGAGGAAATGGCGGAGCGGATCCACCGCCATCGGGCGGAGCGGCCCGCGGAGTGGGAGACGATCGAGGAGCCAATCGACCTGGCCGGGCCGCTGGCCAACGTGCAGGACAGGAACTGTGTCCTCGTGGACTGCCTGACGCTCTGGGTTTCGAACCTCATGGAGATGGGCCTCTCCGATGGGGAAATCGAGGAGCGGGCAGGGAAGGCCGCTTCCCTTGCGGCGACACGAGGGTCCCTTGCCGTAGCCGTGACCAACGAGGTCGGTTCCGGAATCGTCCCGGAGGGCGCGCTGGCCCGCCGCTTCGCCGATGTCCTCGGCCGGGTCAATGCTATCTGGGCCGAGGAGGCCGACCGCGCCCTCCTAGTGGTAGCGGGACGGGTCCTTCCGCTATCGGATCCCGCGGACGTCCTGAAGGAGCTTTCGCGTGGATGAGGAGATCGCACCGCTCTTGCGGGACCTTCCGATCCCCGACGAGACGGCCGTCTCTGCCGTCCGGGAGCGGGCCTCCCAGGTGCTTCGGCCCTTCGGGGCCCTGGCTCGCCTGGACGAGGTCGCCGCCTGGTTGGCGGGCTGGCAGCGGACCGCCCGGCCGGCGGTGAACCGGCCCGCCGCCGCGGTCTTCGTGGCCGATCACGGGGTAGCCGCGGAGAGGGTCAGTGCGTACCCCGCGGAGGTAACCGCGGCCATGCTCCGGGCGCTGCAGGAGGGCGTGGCCACGGCGAGCGTCATGGCTCGGGAGGTCGGTGCCCAACTCTCGGTCGTGGACGTGGGCGTGGCTCGGCCCTCGACCAACCTGGTGCGCGAACCGGCCATGTCTGAGTCTCGGTTCCGGGAGTGCTTCGAGGCCGGGCGGCGGGCCGTCGCCGAGCTCGACACCGACCTGCTCGTGCTGGGGGAGATGGGCATCGCCAACACCACTCCGGCGGCCTCGGTGTGCATCGCCCTGTTCGGGGGCCTCGCCGAGGAGTGGACCGGACGGGGCACCGGGATCGACGACACGACCTTCGCCCGAAAGGTGGCCGTGGTGGAGACCGCCGGGAAGCGCCTCGAGACGGTCTCCGAACCCCTGGAAGTCCTCCGGCAGGTCGGAGGGCTGGAGCTCGTGGCCATCGCTGGGGCGGCCGTGGAGGCCCGGCTGCGGTCGATCCCCATCCTGCTCGACGGGTTCGTGGTCACCGCGGCGGTGGCTCCTCTCGAGATGTCTCATCCAGGGGCCCTGGACCACTGCCTGGCAGGGCACTGCTCGGGCGAGCCCGGCCACCGCCTCCTCCTGGACAAGCTCGGCAAGCCGCCGCTGCTCGACCTGGGACTGCGGCTGGGAGAGGGCAGCGGGGCCCTGGCCGCGGTGCCCCTGGTCAGGCTGGCCGCGGCCTGCGTCGCTGACGTGGCCACCTTCGCCGAGTGGGGGCTGGAGCGATGACGGCCCTTCGCATCGCCGCCTCCTTCCTCACGAGGCTTCGTGTGGGAGCCACCGTGGAGGTGCCAGCCGACCTGGCCCGCTCGCTGCCGTGGTTTCCGGTGGTCGGGGGGCTCCTCGGGCTCGGGCTGGCCGGAGTCTTTGCGGGCGCCCGGGTGGTCCTGCCCTCCTTCGTCGCGGCCAGCCTGGCCGTCGGCGTCGGCGTGATCATCACTGGCGCCCTGCATGAAGACGGCCTCGCCGACACCGCCGACGCACTGGGCGGAGGCTGGACCAGGGAGGAGGCCCTCCGGATCCTGAAAGACCCCGCCCACGGGACGTACGGGGTGCTGGCCATTGCCCTGAGCGTTCTCCTGCGGGTGGGAGCCGTTACCTCGCTCGATGGGTGGATGGCGCTGGCGACCCTGCCGGCAGCGCACGCCCTGAGCCGGGCGGCCTCGGTCGGACTCCTCGGGTGGACGCCCTCGGTCTCCGACGAGGGGCTGGGCGCCACCTACGCCGCCGCGGCGACCAGGCGAGGGGTGGTGGGTGCGGTGGTGGCCGGGCTCCTGGTCGGCCTGGCGTCGCTCGGCGCCTGGGTGCTTCCGGCAGTCCTCCTGGCTGGGCTCGCGGCGGGGGTGGTGGGGTGGCTGGGGAGGCGAAAGCTCGGCGGGGTAACCGGCGACCTCCTCGGTGCCGCGCAGCAGGCGGGGGAGGTGATGGTGCTGCTCCTGGGAGCGGCGGCCGCGGCGAAGGGGTGGCCCTGGATGCCGTGGTGGCAATGAGCGTCCCGCTGTGGCTGGTCCGGCACGGCGCCACCGACTGGAGCGATGCCGGACGCCTCAACGGATGGACGGACGTCCCTCTCAACGAGCGGGGCAGGCTCGAGGCGAGGTCTCTGGCGGAACGGCTGGCGGGCAGGGAGTTGGCCGGGATCTGGAGCTCGGACCTCGTGAGGGCTAGGGAGACCGCTCGTCTCGCCGTGGGAGAACCCGGGCCGGACCGCAGGCTGCGCGAACTGGACTTCGGGTCGCTCGAGGGCAGGCGGTGGGAGGAGTGCCCGGCCGAGGTCCGGGATGCGCTGAGCGCCTTCGACGGGTTCTGTGCACCCGGAGGCGAGTCGGTGGGTGAGCTTCGGTCGCGGGTGTGCGAATTCGTAGGAGCGCTGCCGGACGGAGAACACCTCATCTTTACGCACGGCGGCGTGATCCGCGTCCTGCTCAGGGAGGAGGGGCGTGATCGGCAGATCCTCCCCGGCGAGCTCGTCCAGGTGCTTCGGGAGATTCGCCGGCCCGCGAGCCGGGTCCGAGAGGCCGGGGCATGAGCCGGGCCGGATCTTCGCCAGCTGCGATCGCGCTCGGGGCGGGATGGGCTGCGGATGCCCTCCTCGGGGACCCTGCCCGCTTCCACCCGGTGGCCGGGTTCGGGCACGCGGGAGAGGCGCTCGAACGAACGTTGTGGAGGCCCTCCCGAGCGGCCGGCACGGCGTACGTGGCCGCCCTGGTGGTGCCCCTGACTGCGGCAGTGGCGGCCGTCGACGCAACTCTCCGCCGCCGCCCCTGGGCCCGGTTCGCTCTGGGGTTCGTTGCCACGTGGGTCGTCCTGGGAGGCCGGTCCCTCGCGCGGGAGGCCCATCGCCTCGCCGATGCCGTGGACCGTGGTGACCTTGACCGGGCCCGCGAGATCGCCCCGACCCTGGCTGGCCGGGACCCGTCCGAGCTCGATGGGCCCGAGCTGTGCAGGGCCACGGTCGAGTCGGTGGCCGAGAACACCACCGACGCGGTGGTGGCGCCCCTCCTCTGGTGCGCGGTGGCCGGGCCCGCTGGGGCCGTGGTCTACAGGGCCGCCAACACCCTGGACGCCATGGTCGGTCACCGGAACGAGCGCTATGAGCGGTTCGGCTGGGCGGCGGCCCGACTGGACGACTTACTGACCTGGCCTGCCGCCCGCCTGGCCTCGCTCCTGACCGTGGCTCTGGCACCCCTGGCCGGAGCCGATCCGCGCGGGGCCTGGAGGATCCTCCGACGAGATGGGGCCCGGCACCCGAGCCCCAACGCGGGGCGCATGGAGGCGGCCTTCGCCGGGGCACTTGGCGTCCGCCTCGGGGGAAGAAACCGCTACGGCGACCGGGTCGAGGACCGGCCGGTGCTTGGGGACGGGTCGCAGCCGGATGTCGACGCGGTGCGACGGGCGGTGCGGCTCTCCCAACTCGTCGGGACTGCGGCCGCGGGCCTTTGCGTCCGGCTGGCCTGGAGGCTCCGCCGGTGAGAGGGGCGCTCCTAGTCGCGGGAACTTCCTCCGACACGGGAAAGAGCGTGGTGGTCGCCGGAGTCTGCCGGTGGCTGGCCAGGCGGGGGGTGCGGGTCGCCCCGTTCAAGGCCCAGAACATGTCGCTGAATTCCGCGGTGACGCCCGAGGGAGCCGAGATCGGCAGAGCCCAGTTCGCCCAGGCGCAGGCCGCCCGGGTCCTCCCCGAGACGGCCATGAACCCGATCCTGCTAAAGCCGTCCACAGACCGGAGCAGCCAGGTGGTCGTGATGGGCCGGCCCCTGACAAACACTGACGCCCGGGGCTACCTCGACCTCAAGAGCGAGCTCCTCCCGGTAGCCCTGGAGGCCCTCGGGTCACTTCGGAGCAGGTTCGACGTGGTGGTGTGCGAGGGGGCGGGGAGCCTCGCCGAGATCAACCTCCGGAAGGGGGACCTGGCCAACATGGGGCTCGCTCGCGCCGCCGGGCTCCCGGTGGTGGTTGTGGCGGACATCGACCGGGGCGGGGCCTTCGCCTCGCTGTTCGGCTCGCTCGCCCTCCTCGACGAAGAGGATCAGGCGCTCGTGGGCGGGTTCCTCCTCAACAAGTTCCGGGGGGACCCGAGCCTCCTCCAGGCGGCCATCGACGAGCTGGGCCGGCTCACGGGGCGTCCCGTCCTCGGGGTGCTTCCGTGGCGCCGGGGGTTGTGGCTCGACGCGGAAGACTCCGTCGCGCTCGACGGTCCAGGGGCCGAGCCGATCCCGCCGCTCGGGCGGGATGCCCTGACGGTGGCCGTGGTGCGCCTCCCCCGGATCAGCAACTTCACCGACGCCGATGCCCTGGCCGTCGAGCCGGGGGTGACCGTCCGGTTCACGGAGTCACGCGCTGAGGTCGAAGACGCCGACCTCGTGGTCCTGCCGGGAACGAAGGCGACGGTGGAGGACCTCCGGTGGCTCCGGTCGCGTCGGCTGGA
>DASWCX010000287.1:0-4070 GCA_036395815.1 Actinomycetota bacterium
CACCGGCCTCCTCCGGCTGATCCTTGAGGCCCGGACGAACCGGGAGATTGCGGCGGAGCTGGGGGTGGAGGAGCCGGAGGTGACGCGGCGCCTCGGCGAGCTGTTCGCGTCGATCGGAGCTTCCTCCCGGGCCGAGGCGACGGCGTTCGCCTTCCGGGAGCGGGTGGTGTAGCCGTGATCCGGGTGCGGGTCGATCGGCACCGGTGCGTCGGGGCGGGCAACTGCATTTCGATCGCCCCCACCGCCTTCGACTGGGTCGAGGGGGACTACGCGAAGGCGGATTTCCTGGAGCAGAGCGGCCTGGAGGAGGAACTGCTCCGGGAGGCGGCGCTGTCCTGCCCGACCCAAGCGATCATCATCGAGGAGGTGGAGGAGCTGCTGCCCTGGCAGCTCCGGGGCACCACTGCTCCCCGCAGGGTCCAGAAGACCTTCATGTTCACCGACATCGTCAGGTCGACGAACCTGGTCGAGGCGCTGGGCGACGAGGCGTGGCAGGCCCTGCAGCGCTGGCACGACGAGACCTTGCGTTCGATCTTCGCCGCCCACAAGGGCGAGGAGGTCGCGGCGATGGGCGACGGCTTCTTCGTCGGCTTCGACTCACCCGAGGAGGCCGTGGCCTGCGCGGTGGCGATCCAGCGCCGCTTGGCCGACCACCGGCAGACCCAAGGGTTCGCCCCCCAGGTCCGGATCGGGGTCCACGCCGCCGGCGCCACGCAGGTCGGGCGGAACTTCACGGGGCGGGGGGTGCACGAGGCTGCCCGGATCGCCGCGCTGGCGGAGGGCGGCGAGATCCTCGCCAGCAGCACGACGGCCGCGGGGTCGAGGTTCCCCCTTTCGGAGTCCCGGACCGTGAACGTCCGGGGGATCTCCGAGCCGGTGGAGATCGTCGCCGTCGACTGGCACTAGGCGCCGGGCGCGCTCAGCAGCCGCGGTTCAGCCTGGCGAAGTAGTCGGCCAAGGGCGTCCCGGGATCGGGCTGCGAGGGCGGGTCGGGCGTCACCCAGATGAAGACCTGCCCCTCGGCCTTCGGCACGGCGTCGGTCACGTACTGATCGGAGATGGTCGACGGGTCGATGCCGGTTCCGTCTCCGTCGACGGCGGGATCGTAGGAGCGCCACACGACGGTGACTCCGAGCCGGTCGAGGACGGGCAGGGCATCGTGCACGGTCATGCCCCGCAGGCCGCTGCAATGGAGCGCCTCACCGGAGGCGAAGCCGTCGTTCGCGCTGGCGTATTCCTCTCCCGTCTGGCCGGCCCGGCCCAGCGCGAGGTCCGCGTGTCCCTGGAACCCGAGCGGGATCCGAAGGCCGATCGGGCAGCTCGTGCCGCCGGGCGTGGTGCAGTCCGCGGCATCGTCGTAGAGCGTCTCGATGGCGGGGCCCCCGGTGCCCGAGTCGCCCTCGAACACGAACTTTCCCACGAAGCTCGGCGAGACCGGAAGGAGCTGGAGCGAGATGTCGAGGCCGTGCTGGGCGAACGCCGCCGTGAGCTCCTGGCTGTCGGCCTGGGGATCCTCGATCACCGCCACGATGTACTGGCCGTCCTCGGTGAACGAAACGGCCGCCGCAGCCCTTCTGGCCCCACCGGGAGCCCCCGACGGCAGGATCGCCGGCAGGGCGAGCAGGAGGGCGACCACGGTGGCGGCCACGCCGGCGGGCACCGCCCAGCGCCGCCTCCGGGCGGCCACTCGCCGCTCGGCCGGGACCGGCCCGGTTCCGATCCGCCGGCTCAGGGCCGCCCAGGCGGCCTCGAGGCCTTCCTCGTCGGGCTCTCCTCCGGGCTCGGACCGGAACTCCTTCAGCAGGTCGAGGTCAGTCATGTCCCCTCCATTCGTCATCCGCGTCCACATCCACGGGTTGCCCGCTCGACGCCAGCAGTTCCCGGAACCGGCTCCGGGCCCGTGAGAGCCTGGAGCGGACCGTGCCGACCGGAGTGCCCAGCGCTTCGGCGATCTCCGCGTAGGTCAGGTCGGCCCACGCGTAGAGCAAGAGGACGTCCCGTTCGTCGGACCGCAGACTCGCCAGCGCGAGGGCGAGGGCTGGCCCTGCGGCCTGCGCCTCAATGCGGGCCTCGGCCGCGTCGTACCCCGGGTCCGGTGCAAAGTCCGGATCGACGCCGGTCCGGGCGTAGGCGAGCAGCTTCCTCCGCTCGGTCCGGCGGTGGTGGCGCAGCAGGTTGGTGGCGATCCCGAACAGCCATGGTCGGGCGCTGGCCTGCCGGGGGTCGTAGCTGCCTCGGCGTCCGAAGGCGATGGCGAAGGTCTCGATCGCCAGGTCCTCGGCGATCTGCGGGCCGATCCGGCGCCGGAGGAAGCCGAGGGTCGCCGGGAAGTGCCGTTCGAAGAGCTCGCGGAACCTGTCCGGTTCGTCGTCGCAGGCCGCGATGATGTGGGCGTCGGTGGAGATCTCCAGCATGGCTCCCCTTCTCACCCTAGTCTTGCCCGGTCCCGCGGATCGGTTCCGGCGCGCCACTGGCCGCTTTGACCGACCGCCCGAGGCCGGAGAAGATGGCTCGCGCCACTTCGCCGTCCCGAAAGGAGAAGGCCATGCGTATCCCCGGCCGCGGGCTGCTCTCGGTCGCCGTCACGGTTCTCGTCCTTGCTCTCGGCGCTTCCGCCGGCCTCGCCCAGGGCAGCGCGAAGGGTCAGGTCTACCGCGCCTACCTGCATGCGAAGGCCGCGGACCAGGCACGCCAGGCGCGCATGGACGCCCGCGCCCACACGAGGAGCTCGGCCCGGCCGGCGGGACGGAGTTCGACCTCCCGGGCCTCCGCCACGGCGAAGGACGTGGAGCAGATCGCCGAGGACAGCCTCAAGGGCCACGGCGGCGAGAAGGACACCCAGGTCGAGCCCGACATGGCCATGGATCCGAACAACGAGGACAACCTGGTGGCCGTGATGCAGCAGGGCCGGTACCGGAGCGGCGCCTCGGTCGACCCCGGCTTCTCGGCGTCCCTGGATGGCGGGCAGACGTGGACCGACGGCAACCTGCCCGGGCTCACCGTGGCCGTGGGCGGGCCGTTCCGCCGGGCCTCGGACCCGACCGTCATCTTCGGCCCCGACCACACCGTGTACGCCAGCACGATCGCGCTCAGCTTCACCCATTGCCTCAGCGCGGTCTCGGTGCAGTCCTCGAACGACGGCGGCCTCCACTGGAACGACCCGGAATTCCCGGAGAACGACGCGACGTGCGACATCTTCAACGACAAGAACTGGCTGGGCGTGGACACCAACCCGGCCAGCCCGTTCTTCGGCCGGCTGTACCTGGTGTGGAGCCAGTTCACTCCCACGGCCTCGCCGGCGGTGCTGCGGTACTCGGACGACGAGGGCCAGACGTGGAGCGACCTGATCTACGCCTCCAGCCAGAGCACCGAGAGCGAGGGACTGCTCCCGCTGATCCAGTCGAACGGCGACCTCACAATCGTGTACGACCAGACCATCGGGGCCCAGGACTTCGAGGTCTCCCAGACCTCGCACGACGGCGGCCTGACATTCGATCCGCCGGTGACCGTAGGCGAGTTCCTGGGCGCCGGCGACCCGGGGATGCGGACCGGCGGGCTGCCCGCCGCGACCATCGACCCGACGAACGACGCCATGTACGCGGTGTGGCAGGACACGCGATTCCGGACCGACGGGCATAACGACATCGTGATCTCGGAGTCCAGCACCGGCGGCTCCTCGTGGACGGCGCCGGCCCGGGTGAACGGGCCGAACCCGCAGGGTCAGATCTTGGACCACTTCACCCCCGACGTGGCGGCCTACAGCGGGACCGTCCACGTGACGTACCGGACCCGTGACCTCGCGGGGAAGCAGCCGTCGAACCTGGTCGACCAGCGGTACATCGTGTCCACCGACGGCGGCGCGACCTTCGGCGGCGAGCTGGTCCTGGGACCACCCGCTGATCTCAAGTACGCCGCGGTCGCCTACCCGCACCGGGCGTTCCTCGGCGACTACTCGGGCGTGGTGGCGAACGGCGACGTGGCCCACGCGGTGTGGTGCGTCTCGCTGTACCAGCACAAGGCCCGGTTCCACCAGACCACTTGGAGCGCGACCATCACGCCATAGAAGGAGG
>DASWCX010000288.1:0-12108 GCA_036395815.1 Actinomycetota bacterium
GCACATGGTCTGGAGGCCGTACCGGCCGCCTCGGCGCTCGAGCTCGTGGAGCATCGTGGTCATGAGCTTCGCCCCGGTGGCCCCCAGCGGGTGGCCGACGGCGATGGCGCCGCCGTTCGGGTTCACGTGCTCGTCGAGCCACTCGTCGCTGATCCCGAGCTCCCGCTGCCAGGCCAGGACCACCGACGCGAACGCCTCGTTGATCTCGACCACGTCGATGTCCCGGAGCAGGTCGAGCCCGGCCCGGTCGACGGCCTTGCGCGTGGCCGGGATGGGCGCGGTCAGCATGAGGATCGGCGAGTCGCCGGCCAGGGCGAACGAGAGGAACCTGGCCCGGGGGGTCAGCCCGAGCTCCTCGGCCTTTTCCCGGGAGGCGATCAGCACTGCCGAGGCCCCGTCGGAGATCTGCGAGGAGTTCCCGGCGGTCACGGTCCAGTTCAGCTGGCCGGGGAAGAGCTCCTCCATGCCCGGGTTCAGGAACGCGGGCTGAAGCGAGCGCATCCGCTCGCGGTCGGGCTCCATCCGGATGCCCTCGTCGTAGTCGAGGAGGATCTGCTCGCCGTCGGGGCCGGTCACCTTCAGCGGGAGCATCTCCCGCTTGAAGTACCCGGCCCTGGTTGCGGCGGCAGCCTTCACGTGGGAGCGGTAGCTGAAGTCGTCGGACTCCTCGCGGGTGATGTTCCACTTCGACGCGATGAGGTCCGCGGAGATGCCCTGGGGCACCAGCTTGCCCTCGTACCGGGCGAGTAGCTGCTGCCCGAAGGGGTTCTGGCCCATCATCGACGAGCCCATCGGAACCCGGGTCATGTTCTCGACGCCGCTGGCCACCACCAGGTCGTAGGCGCCGGCCATGACGCCCTGGGCCGCGAAGTGGATGGCCTGCTGGGACGAACCGCACTGGCGGTCCACGGTGGTCGCCGGGATGTCCTCGGGGAAGCCGGAGGCGAGCCAGGCGTTGCGGCCGACGTTGAGGGACTGCTCGCCGACCTGGGAGACGCAGCCGGTGATGTTGTCCTCGACCAGGCCGGGGTCCACGCCCGACCTGTTCACCAGCTCCTTCAGGACCTCGGCCAGCAGGTCGACCGGGTGGAAGTCCTTGAGCGATCCGTTCCGCTTCCCGATCGGACTGCGTACCGCTTCGACGATGACGGCTTCACGGATCTCGCCCATGGGGGACTCTCCTTCCCGCGCGCTCCGCGCCAGGGTGATCGGTCTGGGGCCGTTACCTACCGATCGGTAACAAACGTCTCGACGAATCTATGCCCTGACGGGAGGAGCGTCAATCTCTCGGCGCCAGGCTCTCGATTTGCGCGATTACCCCGCCCGGAGTACACCGCGAGGGAGAAGGCGTTTCTCCGGGGAGGTGACCACTACAGGACCCCGATCGCGCTCCAGCCAGGACCCGGGCCGGGGTGGTCAGCCCGGGTGGTTCAAGGTCGAAGCCTTCACGTCGTCCGCGAGCTCCTCGCCCGCGAGTGGTCGTCCCGAGCTGAGGACTTCCCCAAGCCTCCGCCCTCTCTGATCCTCTCTGATCGGTGCCGGTCCAAGTTCGGCACGGCCAGCGTCAACCCAACCGCCACCCCTCGCGCAGCCGAAGGAACGACCGATGAAAGCCTCAGCTCGAAAGATCATCGACCTCACGGAAGAAGACCACGATCCGCAACCCTCGCTCCAACCGTCCATCGACCCTCTCGAGCCCCTGGCCGACGTGGCGGCCGTGCTCCGCCAGGCCCGCGAGCGCAGGCGGGTGAGCCTGGCCAGAGCCGTGGAGCAGACCAACATCGCCAGGCAGTACCTCCAGGCCCTCGAGAACGGCGGCTCCCTGGAGTGCTTTCCCGCGCCCGTGTACGCCAGGTTCTTCCTGGCGGACTACGCCCGGTTCCTGGGCCTGGATCCGGGACCCCTCCTGCGCTCGTTCGACGACCGGCAGGAGGACCTGGCCGAGCCCATCCTCGAGCCGATCACCGAGCCCTGGTCCCGGACCCGGAAGTGGACCGGGCGCATCCTGGTCGCGGCCTGCGCGGCCACCCTGATCGGTCTGGTGGTGAGCCGCTTCGCCTCCCCCAGCCCCGCGCCCACCATCCCCACCCTCGCGTCTGGCTCAGCCCAGGCGGCGGCGGGCGGGGCGCGCTCATCGGGGACCGGAGCCAGACAACCCACCCATCAGCGGGCGGCGTTCACCGGCGTCAAGGTGACCCTCGAGGTGTCGGCGCCCTGCTGGGTCGAAGCCAAGAGCGACGGGGCGACGGTGCTCCAACAGACCCTGCCCGCCGGCAAGTCGGTGACCCTCCACGCCAGAAAGAGCCTTGACCTCACCCTGGGGAACGCGGGGGGCGTTCGGCTCCACGTGAACGGCAGGAAGGTTGCGACAGGCATGCCGGGCCAGGTGATCCACATCGGATTCGCGTGGCAGGACGGGCGCCTGGTGACCAAGCTCTGACGCTGTTCTGGCGCCTCGGCCAGCCGGGGGATACAGTGTGCCGGCCATGGGGGGGACTCTGCTCCCGGGTCGGTCCGTCGCGCTGGGCGCGGTCCTGGCCGCGCTCCTGGCCTCCTGCGGCACCAAGCAGAGCTCCGGCATCCCGCCCGCGCCCATCCTCGGGGTGGTGGCCTTCGACCAGACTCCCGCCATGGCCGCGAACGGGCTGCTGCAGCGGCCGGACGTCGGGGCCGCGTGCGGATCGGAGACGGCCACGTTCGGGGCGGAGCTGGTGAACACCCCGCCACAGAACGCGAAGGTCTATTTCGAGTGGGGCGCCATCGGCGAGGACATCGCGGCCGAGAAGCACGGCCTCGCCCTGGCCCGGGCCGAAGGCGCAACCGACGTCGCGTGGAACGGCCTTCGGGAACCCAAGCAGGTCTTCGTCTCGGGCAAGGTCCAGGACTTCCAGCTGTCGACCGGCGACCTCACGTTCACCCACCCCTTCGGGCTGGACATGACCATGGACGTCAAGCCGGACCCCGTGTACCGGCCGGCGGCCCTAAGCCTCGGTGAGGGCAGCGAGTCCGACGGCCCGCCCAAGGGCACCATCCACATCGAGATCCAGCTGGGACTGGTCCCCCACTCCGGCTCCGGGCTCCAGGACTTCCTCCCGGGCTACGAGCCGGCGAACGGCGATCGCATCGCGGCATGGGGACCGTGGATCATCGACTGCGGGCACGCTGACTTCCACACCGAGCTGCATGAGCTCACGATGCTGGTGTTCGGACATCCCGAGGGCAGCGCCACGACGGTGGCGCACGCGTTTTACAACCCCTACCGGCAGGCGCAGTACCTGGCGGACCGGGGCGACCTGACGAACGACTTCGGCTACTGGGCGCGTTGGTCCGACCCCTCGGTGAAGCCGTTCCCCCCGTACCTGGTGGCCGAGCTGTTGCGGGTGGGGCACATCAAGGAGCCCTTCCACGATCGGATCGAAGCGCACCAGATGCTGAAGGCGAACGTCGAGTCGCCCGCGCCGTGGTACGTGTGCGCCCCGGCCGGCGGGAGCGGCATGCTCAGATATTCGTATTCGTTGTCCGTTCGACCCGGCGTCTCGATCACCGCCGCGCCGGACCAGGGCAGGGGATGCGTGCGATTCACCGCCACCATCACCGACGCCTACCGTCCGATGACTCCGGCTCGAAGCGACTGCGTGGACCCATGGGCCGAGCTGAACGCCCAGCTCCAGGCGGCCCTGGGGGATCCCACGCTCGACGTGAAGAAGCTGATCGAGAAGCAGGTTCCGACCTCGTTCATCCCGGCCGTGGAGCGCGACCCGGTGGTCGACTGCTACAACCCGCTCCAGGTCCCCGCGCCCAGCGGAGCGGGCCGCTCCATCGTGACCTCGGATACCCAGCCCTACCCGTTCTACGGGGAGATCAGGGTAGGCTGGAGATCGTGAAGGGGATGCGCTCGAGGCTCGTCGCCGCGGCGCTCGTGGCCGCCGTCGCGTTCGCCGCGTGCGGCGGATCGAACAAGGTCTCCGCGAAGGACTACGCGGGCAAGGTGTGCGGGGCCGTGCAGTCGTGGCAGACGACGCTCCAGTCGAGCTCGGCCGACCTGAGCGCCGCCCTCGGCCCCTCGGCTTCGCCGACCACGGGCAAGCAGAAGCTCGGCGACTTCTTCGACAGGGTGATCGCCGCCACGGGCACGATGCTCGGGCAGCTCCAGGACGCCGGGGTCCCCGACGTGAACAACGGGCAGCAGATCTCCGACACGCTGGTCAACGCCATGACCGGCTTCAAGACCGCGCTGGAGACGGGGCGGAACCAGGCGGCCAGCTGCCCACCGACGACCCGCAGGCCTTCGCCCAGGGTGCCCAGCAGCTGAGCCAGTCCCTGACCAGTTCGCTCGAGTCGGCCGGGGCGGCGCTTCAGAAGCTGAAGGCTCCCGAGCTCGAGCGGGCGGGCAAGTCGGTCCCGGCCTGCCAGAGCCTCAACGCGTCCCCGTCGCCCTAGCCGGCGACGAGACGGCACTCACGCGGTTGGGCGGGCGAACGCCTCCTCGACCAGCCGCGCCTGCTCTCGCTCGTGCAGGGTGGCGCTCCCGGCGGCCGGGCTCCCGCTCTCCTCCCGGGCTACATGGGTGAACCGGATCCCATCGGGCAGGGCGTCCTTGTGGTGGAGCTGGGCGTGCACGAACCCGTAGGAGCCCATGTTCTCCGGCTCCTCCTGCACCCACCGGACCTCTTCGAGGTTCGGGTACCGCCCCAGCTCGTCCAGGAGCCGCTTCTCCGGGAAGGGATAGACCTGCTCGAGCCGGAGCACGGCCACGTCGTTTCGCTCGTCCTCGTCCCTGCGCCGGTCGAGCTCGTAGAACACCTTGCCCTGGCACAGGACGGCGAGGCGCACATCGTCGGGCCGGGCCCCGCCGTCGGGCAGGACCTCTTCGAAGTGCCCCCTCGTCAGCTCCTCGCTGCGGCTGCGGGCGGCAGGGAGGCGGAGCAGCGACTTCGGGGTGAACACCACGAGCGGCTTACGGACGTCGCGGTGCATCTGCCGGCGGAGCAGGTGGAAGTACTGGGCCGGGGTCGAGGGCACGGCCACCTGGATGTTGTCCTCCGCGGCGAGCTGGAGGAACCGTTCGATCCGGGCGCTCGAGTGCTCCGGGCCCTGGCCCTCGTAACCGTGGGGAAGGAGCAGCACCAGGCCGCTGGTCTGACCCCACTTGTCCTCACCCGCCACGACGAACTGGTCCATCACCACCTGGGCCTCGTTGACGAAGTCGCCGAATTGGGCCTCCCAGCACACCAGGGCATCCTTCGCCACCACGGACTCGCCGTACTCGAAACCCAGCGAGGCGAACTCATTCAGGGGCGAGTCGAAGATCAGGAACGCCGCCTGCCCGTCTCCCAGGTTGGCCAGCGGGTAGTACTTCCGGTCGGTCTCGTAGTCGACCAGCATGGCGTGGCGCTGGCTGAACGTCCCTCGCCGGGAGTCCTGGCCGCTCACCCGCACGGGGGTTCCCTCGAGCAGCAGGGATCCCCACGCCAGCGCCTCCGCCAGGGACCAGTCGACCGCGTCTTTCTCCAGGAGGTCCCGTCGCTTCTCGAGCTGTTTCGCCAGCTTGGGATGCGGGGTGAAGCCATCCGGCCACGAGGTCACCTTCCGGAGGATCCTGTCGAGCACGCCCCGGTCCACGCCGGTCTCGACCGGGGGCCGGACGCCGACCGGCTCAGGCCCTCGGCGTTCCCCGTCGGCGGGAGGAGGCGCGCTCTCCTTCGTCTGATCGAAGGCCTGCTCCAGCCGCTCCCGGTAGTCCTCCAGGGCCGCCTCGGCCTCCTCGATGGTGATGTCGCCCCGGTTCACCAGCCGCTCCATGTAGAGCTTGCGGACCGACCGGTGCTGCTCGATGTCCCGGTACATGAGCGGCTGCGTGTAGCTGGGGTCGTCGCCCTCGTTGTGCCCGTACCGGCGGTAGCACACCAGGTCGACCACCACGTCCTTCTTGAACTCCTGGCGGAAGGCGAAGGCCAGCCGGGTCACCCACATGCAGGCCTCCGGATCGTCCCCGTTCACGTGGAAGATGGGGCCCTGGATCATCTTCGCGATGTCGGTGGCGTAGATGCTCGACCGGCCTGCGGTCGGGGCGGTGGTGAAGCCCAGCTGGTTGTTGACGACGACGTGCACCGTGCCGCCCGTGGTGAACCCGGGGAGGGCGCTCATCCCGAGCGTCTCGGCCACCACTCCCTGACCGGCAAAGGCCGCGTCGCCGTGGAGGAGGATCGGCAGGAACCTCCGGCGGGCGGTGTCCCCGCCCTCGTCCTGGTAGGCCCGGGCCATGCCCTCGACCACCGGGTCAACCGCCTCGAGGTGACTGGGATTGGAGGCGAGCTCGACCGTGATGGTCTGGCCCTCCCGGCTGGTGAACTTGCCTGTCGCGCCGACGTGGTACTTCACGTCGCCCGACCCCTGGACCGACTCAGGGTCGAGGTCGCCTTCGAACTCGCGGAAGATCCTCCCGTAGCTCTTGCCCACCACGTTGGCCAGCACGTTCAGCCGGCCCCGGTGCGCCATCCCCATGACCACCCGTTCGACCCCGGCCCCGGCAGCCTCCTCCAGGAGGACGTCGAGCATCGGGATCAGGCTCTCCGCCCCCTCCAGGCTGAATCGCTTGTGCCCCACGTATTTCGAATGGAGGAACCGCTCGAACGACTCGGCCGCGTTCAGCCGCTCGAGTGCGTGGCGCTGGTCCTCCTTCGAGAGCTCCCGGCCGACGCCCTCCACCCGCTCCTGGATCCAGCGCTTCTGCTCTGGCTCCTGGATGTGCATGAACTCGAACCCGATGGTCTGGCAGTAGGCGTCGCGCATGAGGTCCAGCACCTCTCGGAGCCTCCTTCGGTTGGGGCCCGGCACGTCGTCCACGTAGAACTCGCGGTCGAGGTCCCACACCGAGAGGCCGTGGAACGAGGGGTCGAGCTCGGGATGGGACAACACCTTCTTGGTCGCCAGCGGGTCGAGGTTCGCCAGCAGGTGACCCCGGACCCGGTACATGTTGATCAGGCGGTGGACCTTCGCGTGCTTGGCCTGGTGCGACTCGCCGCCCCGTCCGTCCAGCTCTGTGCCCCGGTCGGCGCTCCACCGTACCGGCTCGTAGGGGATGCCGAGACTGGCGAAGATCCCCTCGAAGAACCCGTCGCCCCCGCGGAGCAGGTCCTCGATCTTCGCCAGGAACTCCCCGCTCTCGGCCCCCTGGATCACCCGGTGGTCGTACGTCGAGGTGATCCCGATGACCTTGCCGACCCCGAGCTCAGCGAGCGTCTCCGGCGCGGTCCCCTGGTACTCGCTCGGGTAGTCGATGCGCCCCGTGGCCACGATCAGGCCCTGCCCCGGCATGAGGCGCGGCACGGACAGCTGGGTCCCGATGGTGCCGGGGTTCGACAGCGTGACGGTGGTGCCGGCGAAGTCGTCCGGAGACAGCTTGTTGGCCCGCACCTTCCGGATGACGTCTTCGTACGCGGCCCAGAACCCCGCGAAGTCGAGCTCGTTGGCCCTGCGGATGTTCGGAACCAGGAGCGCCCGCGACCCGTCGGGCCCTTCGACGTCCACCGCCAGCCCGAAGTTGACGGTCTCCGGCTCGACCACCCCGGGCTTCCCGTCCGCGGAGGCGAACGCCCGCTTCATGGCGGGCACGGCCTCGAGGGCGTTCACCACGGCCCACCCGATCAGGTGGGTGAAGCTCACCTTGCCTCCGCCGGCTGAGGCCAGGAACCGGTTGATCACCCGGCGGTTCTCCTCCAGCAGCTTCGCCGGGAGGAACCGGAACGACGTCGCCGTGGGGATCTCGAGCGAGGCCGACATGTTCGCAGCGATCCTGGCCGCCGCCCCCCTGAGGGGCGATGTGCCCGGGGGGGGCTCCGGCGCCGCCGGTGGTGTGGCCGCCGTTCGATCGGTCGGCGGCGCCTCGGCGGGAGCCTGCGCTTTGGCAGGAGCAGCGGCTTCGGTCGGGGGGGCGGTGCCCGGCTCGCCGGCTGGCGACGATCCGTCCTCCGAGGGCTCGGCGCCCAGCTTGGGGCTGAATCCCTCGAAGAACTCCTTCCAGGCCGCGCCGACGGAATCGGGATCCTCCCGGTACCGCCGGTAGAACTCGTCGATCAGCCACATGTTCGGACCGAGCGCCGACGGGTCGATATCTTCGTGTTGGGTCATCGTCAGTTCAGCTCTTCTCGCGTCGAAACCTCGAACGACCAGCCTAATCCTTCCCCGGCATCGCTCGAGAGGGCGCAACAACCGCCCGTAGAGTTCAACGCCCGCGCATTCCCTCGCGGAACCAGGCCACCGTCTCGGCCAGGCCGTCCTCGAGATGGGTCCACGGCTTCCAGCCCAGCTCGGCCTCGGCCAGCTCGATCGACAGGCACGACCGGAGCACCTCCCCCTCCCGAAGGGGGCCGAACTCCGGCTCCAGGCCGAACCTGGTTAGGTCCGAGAGTGTCTGGTACAGCTCGTTCACGCTCGCCTCGACCCCGGTCCCGATGTTGATCAGGTGTCCCGACCCGCGCTCGGCGGCCAGGGAGAAGCCGTGGACCACGTCGTCGACGAACACGTAGTCGCGGGTCTGGTCTCCCGTCCCGAAGATCGTGGGGGTCTCACCGGCGAGCATCTTCGAGCTGAAGATGGCGACCACTCCGGCCTCGCCGTGCGGGTCCTGGCGAGGTCCGTACACGTTGCCCAGGGCCAGGGCGGTGAAGTCGAGGCCGGCGTGGCGGCGGAAGAAGTGGAGGTAGTCCTCCGCCGTCTTCTTCGAGATCCCGTACGGCGAGGCCGGCCGTGCTCGCACGCGCTGGGTCTCCTTGCTCGGAAGCTTGGGCTTCTCCCCGTACAGGGTTCCCCCCGACGACGCGAACACCACCTTCCGGACCTTCGCCGCCGCGGCGGTCTTCAGCACGTTCAGCAGCCCCAGCAGGTTCACGCCCGCGTCGAGCAGCGGGTCCTCGATGGAAACCCTCACCGCAGACTGGGCCGCGAGGTGCATGACCACCTCGGGCTGGTGCCGCTCGAAGATCGTGCTCAGGCCGTCCGACCGGATGTCGATGTCGTAGAAGGTGAACTGCTGCCCGTAGCCCCGCGCCTCCGCGAGGTTGGCGATCCGGCCGACCGAGAGGTTGTCGACCGCCACCACCCGCTTGCCCTCCGCCAGCAGGCGGTCGCACAGGTTCGAACCGATGAACCCCGCCCCGCCGGTGACCAGGTAGCTGCCCATCGCGGAGGGAGGTTACCCGCTCCCGACTCCCCAGGCATGCGCCGAGCCCACAAGGCGGCTGCGGACTTTTCACCGCTCGAGCTCTTGTCACGGGGTCCTCGGCATGGCACCATCCCGGGCCAGCACCTGGAGTTGAGGGGGCTCCGGGACCGCGCCGCCGCGGCGCGATGAATCCGTACGTCGAAGTCACCCCGGGACGGCACCGGCAGGAGGTCGCGCCCGTTCCCATGGGTTCATCTTGCCTGCTCCATGGATCGGGAAGGGAACTGCTCGTGTTGCTCGGAAAGGGCTTGCTCAGCTGGGCCGGTGGCCATCGAACATCGATCCACAGGCGACGGCTGGCCCCGGTGGCCTGTCTGATCGCCGCGATGGCCATGGCCGGACCTGGGGGGTTGCCGAGTCCGGTTCCCGCCGCCGCGGCCCGGCGAGGGCATGCGGCTCCTCGTCCTCCCGCGGCGGCCACGAGCTACTACATGCGCACGGCCAACCCGCACCGGCTCTATGGAATGGGTTGTCGTCTCGGCGCTCGGGTGGTGCATGGCTCCGAGCCACGGGACGCCCTCGTGGTGCTGGCGTTCGGCAGTCCCCGGCACCGCGGATCGCGGTTCGGGACGTCGCTGTTCGGCGGCCGGTTCGCCTCGACGTCGCGGATCAGAACGGCGGGCGTTCGCTACGCGATGGGGTTCCACCACTGCACCAGGAAGCGGCCGAGCGCCACGCTGCGGATCGCCCTGGGGACCAGCAACTATGGACGCTTCGTCGGGTACCACCACGGCCGGGCCTGGGCTTTCATGGTGAACCGCGCGAACCGTCAGCTGAAGGCCCTCGGATACGCCGACCGGATCGACGTCACCGGAGCTGACGACGTCGAGCCGGACTGGAGCGGGCCCCGGGCGGCCAGGGCGTGGGTTCGGGGCTACGACTCGGTCAATCAGTGGCCCTACTACGACTTTGGCGGCGCCGCAGGCTGTCCCCCCTACGGGAACTGCGCGGGATCCTGGACGCTCGAGGACGTGTGGTACGTCTCGTGGGGGGCCGCGCCGGCCATCCCCCTTCCCGAGATCTACACGAAGAGCGGCTCGAGCGCCGAGCAGTGGTTCCGGGTGAGCCTGTACTCGGCCATTCGCCACGGAGCGAGCATGACCATTGCCGGGGTGGTGTCCCAACACCGGGCCTGCCACCAGACCCCGGACCCGTGCCGAGGGATGAACAACACGCCGCCCCGCGCCTGGAACCAGCTCTCGAGGTACCTGAACTCCGATCGCCGGACCGCCCAGCACATCAGGTGGGCCACCGACATGAGCTGGACCAGGTAGGCGGGTTCCGGAGGACCGGCGCCCCTTCGGACTTCAGAGCTTGTCCCGAACTGCCCTGACGTAGCTCGCCGCCAGCCTGGCCACGGGCCGAACCCGTCGGACCACCCCGGCCGTCGACAGCACCTGGGCCATGGCTCCGAGCGCCTGCTCGGTGGCCCGGTCGTATGGATACCACCAGGCCCGCTTCAGCTTCGGCGTGATGTTCGTGGCCACATGGACCGGGACGGCGAACTCGCGCACCCCGAGCACGCCGTGGAGCCGGCCGTAGCCCGACTCGCCGACCCCGCCCCACAGCCCCCAGGGCGCACCGGCAGTCGTGGCGTGGTCGTTGATGGTCACCGTCCCGGCCGCCAGGCGAGACGCCAGGGTCCTGGCCCGGCGGCGATCTCTCGACCACACGGACGCTGTGAGGTTGACCCCGTCATCGTTGGCCCGCCGGATCGCGTCGTCCTCGTCCCGGACCCGAACGATCGGCAGCACCGGGCCGAAGGTCTCCTCGCCGAACAGGGCCATGTCACGGGTCCGGCCCTCCAGGACCGTGGGGGCGAACCACAGGCCGCTCCGCCCCTCGTCGCCCCCATCCGGCCCTCCGGCCAGCACCCGTGCTCCCCGGGCCACGGCGTCCGCGACGTGGCGGCGGACCACGTCGAGCTGGCGGGGCACGCTGAGGGGGCCGACGTCCTGACCCCGCCGCAGCCGGGCCAGCTTCGACACCAGCAGGTCTTCGAATCGGTCGGCAACCGGCTCGACCACGTAGGCCCGCTCGATGGCGCAGCACGTCTGGCCGGCGTTCAGGAATGCGCCCCACAGGATGCCCGAGGAGGCCAGGTCCAGGTCGGCGTCCCCGCAGACGACGGCGGCGTCCTGCCCACCCAGCTCCATCACGGTCGGCGTCAGATGCTTCGCAGCCGCCTCCGCGATCCGCCGGCCGGTCGCCGCGGAGCCGATGAAGCACAGCTTGTCGCACGGGGCGTCGACCAGCGCGGCGCCGATCTCGCCCCCGCCCTGGACCACGGTGGCCAGGCCCTCCGGAAGAGCTTCCAAGAGGTCCCGGAGGACCTCCCCCACCTCCGGCGTGAGCTCGGACGGCTTGAGGACCACGGCGTTTCCTGCGAGGAGGGCGGGGACCACGCCCATGAACGCCAGGAACATCGGATAGTTCCACGGCGCGATGCAGCCGACCACGCCGAAGGGTCGCCATTCGATCCGCGACGACAGGCCCAGGACCGGAGCCACCAGCGTTCCGACCCGCTCCGACCGCAGCGCCCGGGGCGCGATCCGCTCCAGATAGGCCATCGTCAGGAGGCTCGGCAGGACGTCGTGGGCCACCGCCTCGGCTCGGGGCTTGCCGGTCTCCCGACAGATGGTGGCGAGGACCTCGTCCATCCGAAGGTTCATCCGGCGGCGAACCCGGCCCATCCACCGGGCTCGCTCCTGGACCGACATCGCGGCCCACCCTGGCTGTGCGGCCCTGGCCCTGGCCACCGCCCGGCGAACCTCGTCCGGCATGGCCGAGCGGACCTCGCCGACCACCGCGCCGGTGGCCGGGTCGAACGATGGAAGCGTCTGCGTGGCTGCTCGCTGCCCTGTCATGTCCCTGCTCCTCGATCG
>DASWCX010000289.1:0-7019 GCA_036395815.1 Actinomycetota bacterium
ATAAGCTTCGATCAAGGTCGTCCTCTCGGATCCGGGCCGTGGGGCCCGCCGGGTGCCGGCCGTGCCCGAAGCCGGGAAGTTTACAGGACGGGCGGAGAAGGCCCCTTCGCTCCGCCCTCCTGCCGGTCGTCGCGGGGCCCCGAGGCCCGGTGCAGGATCACGGGACGGGCCACGCCCTTGAGCTCCGCCGGGCCGACCACGCGGAACGACAGCTCCTCGGCCCGGGCCGCCGACACCACCGCCTCGCTCACCAGAACCTCGCCGGGCTGGGCCTCCGCTGCGATCCGGGCCGCGACGTTCACCGTCCGGCCGAAGTAGTCGCCATCCTGGAACACCACGGGCCCGGCGTCGACGCCCACGTGGGCCGGCGGCAGGCCCGCCCTGGGCGCCTCCCCCACCATGTGCAGGGCGCACCGGACGGCATTCGCGGGATCGGAGAAGTGGAACATCACCCCGTCCCCCAGCAGCTTCACCGGCGTCCCCCCGTAGGCATGGCCGGACTCCTGGACCAGCTCGGCCAGGCTCCCGGCCAGCGCCGCAGCCGCCTCGTCGCCCTGCTCCTCGGTGAGCCGGGTGAACCCCGACAGGTCAAGGAACGCGATCGCCGGGGGCCGAGGATCTCGCGATCGCCCCAGCCCCGCCTGTTCCAGGGCATTCTCCAGGTGCTCCACGACGTCCTGGAGCACGTAGTGCTCCTGCTGGCGCCGGTACAGCCACAGAAGGAGCCCCTCGAACAGCGGCGTGAGATCGGGAGACATCCGCGCCACGGTGTCCCATACCTGCTGCTGGCTGAGCCCGGCGCGGAGCATGGGCTCGATGACCGTGCGGTCGAAGAAATGCACCTGCGCCTCGGCCAGCCTCCGGATGTTCTCGCCCATCACCCGGGAGAACCGCACCTGGGCGGCGTCGTCGAGGCCGGCGCCCGAGAGGATCTGCCCGGCCCGAAACACCAGCAGCTCGTCCTCCCGCACCGGATCGTCGGGCGAGGGCCGGGCAAGGCCCAGCCTGACGTGCGAGGACTCCACCAGGTCCCACGCGAGGCCGTGGTCCCGAGCCATCTCCGCGATGGTCCGCCCGGGGACGAACGCCGAGGGCTCGGGCCACAGGTGGTCGAGGAAGTCGATCGAGACGTGGCCATCGGCGATGCCACGTCCGAGGTGCTCCAGGGAGATTCCCGACCGTTCCAACGCCTCCGCCAGCCGGATCCGGTTGATGTCCGCCCGGCCGTAGGTCCCGTCCTCGGCCTGGCGCAGGATGCCGAGCCGGCCCAGGAGCCGAACACGCTCCGCCGACGTGCCCGAGCGCAGCGCGAGATCGGAGTCGCTCAGCCCGTCGGGGGCGGCGTCGTCGGCTTCGCTTCCGGGCAGCACTTGCGGCATCGTATCGCCATGCGGCAATGGCCCCGGCTCGGCGAGCAGGTGGTGCACAGCGTGACGGTCACGGCCGAGATGACCGCTCAGCTGTTCGGGCGGGAGGTCCATCCGGTCTACGCCACCGCGTGGATGGTCCGGCACGTCGAGGAGGCGGGCCGGCTGCTGATCGAGCGATACCTGGGCCCGGACGAGGACGCCACCGGCCACCGGATCGAGCTCACCCACGAGGCGCCGGCCTTCGTCGGGGATCGCCTCACCATCACCGCCCGAGCGACGGAGGTCACCGATCGCCAGTGCGGCTGCGAGTTCGAGGTCCACAGCCCGGCAGGGGTGGTGGGGCGGGGCGTTTTCGTGCAACGCTACGTGCAGCGCGGGCGCCTCTCGGCCGCCGCCCGGAAAGCCCGAGCGCGAGGGACAGGAGGAACCCAGGATGGCGATCAGGACGTATGAGCAGCTCATCGTGGATCGGCGAGGCGCGGTGGCCACCGTTCGCCTCAACAACCCGGACCGATTGAACGCGCTGTCGCCGACGATGACGGCCGAGCTCCTGGAGGTCATGGAAGCGCTTGGATCGGATCCGGAAGTTCGAGCCATCGTGCTGACCGGGGAGGGCCGGGGGTTCTCGGCCGGGGCCGACCTCTCGGCCCTCCAGGAGCCGTACATGAAGGGCGAACGCCCCCGGCTGTCGTTCTTCCTGAAAGAGGGCTACAACAAGCTGATCCCGCTGTTGGCGGAGACGCCGAAGCCGGTGATCGCCGCCCTGAACGGTGTGGTGGCCGGGGCCGGCGTTTCGGTCGCCCTGGCCTGCGACTTCCGCGTCGCCAGCGACGCGGCCTCGTTCAGCATGGCCTTCGTCAAGATCGGGCTGATCCCGGACGCGGGCTCGACCTATCTGCTCCCTCGCACGGTCGGGATGGCCAAGGCCCTCGAGCTGGCCCTGCTCTCCGACCGGGTGGACGCCGAGACCGCGCTGGCGCTCGGGCTGGTGAACCGGGTGGTTCCGGCCGGCTCGCTGATGGAGGAGGCAGGCGCGCTGGCGGACAGCCTGGCCGAGCTTCCCACCGCCGCCATCGGCCTCACCAAGCGCGCGTTCCTGGAGGCTTCACGGCTGACGCTGTCAGAAGCGATGGATCGCGAGGCCGAGGTCCAGGACCAGGCGGCGGCCACGGACGACCACATCGAGGGGGTGATGGCGTTCCTGGAGAAGCGTCGGCCGGTGTTCAAGGGGAGGTAGGCGGCACGAGTCGCCCCCAAGAGGAGGAGGGAGCATGGCCGGTCAGACGGAAGACCTCGCCAACCGGTACTGGGAGGCGCTGAACAGCCAGGACTACGCCGCCCTGAAGGAGATGTACACGGAGGACGCGGTCCAGGAGTGGCCGCAGTCGGGCGAGCGGATCGTGGGCAGGGACAACATCATGGCGGTGAACGAGAACTATCCAGGGATGCCGAACGCCACGCAGCGCCGGACCATCGCCGGCGGCGACCTCCTGATCGCCGAGGTGACGCTGAACTACCCGGGGGACGTGGGCACGTACCATTCGATCAGCATCTTCGAGCTGCGCGACGGCAAGGTGGCTAGAGAGACCGACTACTTCGGCGCTCCGTTCGAGGCGCCCGCCTGGCGGGCCCAGTGGGTCGAGAGGATGTAGTGGACGCCACGGCGACCCGCAAGCGATGGACGCTCGTGGCGGTCGTGCTCGGCTCGGGGATCGTGTTCCTCGACTCGACCGTGGTCAACGTGGCGCTGCCGAAGATCGGCGAGGATCTCCGCAGCGGCCTGCTGGGCGCGTTCGCTGCCGAGAACTTCGTCTACTACAGCTACCTGCTGTCGCTGTCGGCGCTGCTGATCCTGGCCGGGGCCCTGAACGACTTCTTCGGGCGGCGAAAGATGTTCGCCATCGGCCTGGTGGGGTTCGGGGCAACCTCCCTGCTGTGCGGCGTGGCCCCGAACATCATCCTGCTCATCGTGTTCCGGGTGCTCCAGGGCGCCACCGGGGCGCTGCTGGTGCCCGGGTCGCTGGCCATCATCACGGCGACCTTCGAGGGTGAGGAGCAGGGGCGGGCGTTCGGCGTGTGGGCCGGCGCCTCGGCGGGGACCACGATCCTGGGACCGTTCGTGGGCGGGCTGCTGGTCGACGCCATCTCGTGGCGGGCCGTGTTCTTCATCAACGTGCCGCTCGTGCTCCTCGGCCTGTACGCCACTCTCCGACACGTCGCGGAGAGCCGCGACGAGGAGGCCACCGGGCAGTTCGACTGGGTGGGGGCGGCCGTGGTGTTCCTGGCCGTGGGGGGCCTGAGCTTCGGGGCCATCGTGGGCCAGCAGGTGAACTGGCACGGCGCGGTCCCGTACATGTCGCTCGGCATCGGGGCGGTTGCGGCCATCGCCTTCCCCTTCCTGATGGCCCGGTCCTCCCACCCGCTGGTGCCCCTCAGCCTGTTCCGATCGAGGAACTTCACGGTCACGAACATCTCGACCTTCGTGATCTACGGGGCCCTGTACGTGACGTTCGCCTTCGTGGTGATCTTCCTTCAGGGCACCCTCGGCTACAGCGCGGCGGCGGCGGGCCTGGTCGGCATCCCCGGCACCCTCTTCCTGGTCCTGTTCTCCACCCGGTTCGGGAAGCTGGCGGCCCGGTATGGATCGCGCATCTTCATGACCGTGGGCCCGGCCATCATGGCCCTCGGGGTCCTGTGGTTCGCCAGGGCGCCGTCGACCAGCCACAGCTGGACCTTCGAGCTCCGGCACCTGTCGACCTGGGTGCCGCCCGGCACGTACGTGCGGGACCTGCTGCCCGGCTACGTCCTGTTCGGGATCGGCCTGATGATCATGGTGGCCCCCCTCACCACGGCGCTGATGACGTCGGTGCCGAAGCAACGCTCCGGGGTGGCCTCCGCGATCAACAACGCCATCTCCCGGGTCGGCCCCCAGCTGGCGGGGGCGGCCATCTTCGTGGCCATCGCGGCCAGCTTCTACAGTGGCGTGGCCGCCAGGGTCCCGGGACTGGACACCTCCTCTCATTCCTTCCGCGAGAAGGTCGCTCCCCTGAACGCTCCGGCGAGGGGGGTCGATCCGAAGGTGGTGGCCGCGGCCAGGCTGGCCTCGGCTCACTCGTTCCACGTGGCCATGGTCCTGGCCGCGGCGCTGCTCCTGGTGGGAGCGGCCGTGAACTGGGTGGGCATCCGTGATCCCGGCGGGCCGCCGTGGATCCGGCATCCGAAGCGGCAGCCCGGCGCCATCCTTCCCCGGCAGGGAGCCGAGGCGGAGAGGGGTGCCGAGCCCCAGCCACCCGGCAGATGGCGCCCCCGCAGCCCTCCCGTCCGGTCGGGCGGAGGCACGTGACGGCCGAGTCGCCGCAGAGCAGGCTCGACCTCCTCGACTGGAAGCGGCGCATCTTCGGCGTCTACGCGCAAGCGCGCCATACGGCCGACCCCAGGAGAGGATGGGAGCGGTGGCGGGCCGTTCGGGACGAGCTGTTCGCCCGCCATCCCCAGTCGCCCATCCCCGAGGCCGAACGGTCGTCCTTCGGGGGCCTGCCGTTCTTCGACCACGATCCGTCGGCGCGGGTGCTTGCCGAGGTCCTCCCGGCCGAGACCGAGCACTATGACATCCAGACCAGCGGCGACGGGACCTACGGATTCACCCGGTTCGCCACCGCGTCGTTCGAGCTGCAGGGCGAGCCGCTGGAGCTCGAGCTGTACTGGCTGGACGGCTACGGAGGGGGGCTGTTCGTGCCGTTCCGGGACGGCACCAGCGGCCGCGAGACCTACGGCGCCGGCCGGTACCTGCTGGACACGGTGAAGGGCGCCGATCTCGGGACGGCCCCGGACGGCAAGCTCGTCCTGGACTTCAACTTCGCCTACAACCCGTCGTGCGCGTACGACCCGAAGTGGGTGTGTCCGCTGGCCCCGCCCCCGAACCGGCTGGAGCCGGAGATCCGGGCCGGCGAGCGGGCGCCGGAATCGAAAGGGGCCCGCCCGAAGGCGAGCCCCTGACGCACACGCCCCGACCGGGTTGCGGCTAGAGCATCCCGATCTGGGTCAGGAACGCCGTCGCCACCGCGGCGGGGTCCTTCTTGTCGTTGACCACTTGGCCCACCAGCGCGGTGACCGTGGTGGTGTTGAGCGACGCGCTCACCTGGGCCAGGAGATTCCGGATGTCGTCCGTAAGCTTGTCCGACCGGATCTCCGGCGTGATGTTCTCCGCGTTCTGCAGGTGCTTGTCGTCCTGGAGCGGGACGAAGCCGTTCGTGGTGATGCTCGGGTCGGTGGAGAACAGCAGCCCGATCTGCACCGCGTTGCTCTTGAGCGCGGCCACCGTCTGGGGCCCGCCGGTGTCCAGCGCCTTGAAGTCCTTGAACGTGATGCCGTAGGTCTTCTTGAGCCCGGGGATGCAGAACGGCCGCGTCGGGCACTCGGGCGGCCCGCCCAGCGTGAGCTTGTTCGCCACCGGCGCCAGGCTGCTGACCGTGGTCAGGCTGTACTTTGTGGCGGTGTCCGAGTTGGCCACGAACACGTTCGTGTCCTGGGCCGAGGAGGGCGTGAGCAGCTGGAGTCCCTTCGGCTGGAGCAGGGCATTGTCCTTCTGGAGCACGGCGGCCGGATCGCCGGAGGGCTGCGAGTTCGGGTCGAGGAACAGGAGCATGGAAGACAGGTACTCCGGCTTGAGGTCGATCTGACCGGATTCGATGGCCTTCTGCGACACCTCGCGCGGTCCCAGGTCGAGCTGACGCTTGACCCCGTAGCCGTTCTTCTCCAGGACCTGCGCGTACATCTCGGCCACGATCTGGTTCTCGGCGAAGACGTCGGACGTCCCGACGATGATCGTGCCCTTGTTCTGGGCGGGGGACGCCGAGCTCCCCGTGTTCGTCTTGCCGCCCCCACCCGACGAGCATGCCGCGGCCACGATGGCCAGCGACAGCACCGCCGCCCCGAGGGCGAATCTGCGGTGACTCCGCATGGGTACTTCCCTCCCCTCTCTCGTCCCAGGGACCCGGGTGGTCCCCGCAGGACCGAACAGGAACCCTACCAGGCTAGTTCCGTCCCCGAGATTGCCATGGCGTTACGTGCGACGGCCCCGGTCAGGCCGTCTTGGCCACGAAGACGCGCTCTCGCCGCCGCCGCCCGCCGGAGGAGGAGGTCCGGGGAGTCGCCGCCCGCTCCACCGCCCCCATCAGCAGCTCCGTCGCGATGGCCAGCCCGGCCACCAGCACCGCCCCGGCCACGATCTGGGTGTCGTCCCCGGTGTGGAACCCGTCGATGATGAACCGGCCCAGTCCTCCCCCGCCGATCAGAGCGGCCAGCGTGGCGGTGGCCACCACCTGGACCGCTGCGGTCCGCAGCCCGGCCAGGATGAGCGGCGCCGCCAGCGGCAGCTCCAGGCGGCGGAGCACCTGGGCGCCGGACAGCCCCATCCCCCGGGCGGCCTCGACCGTGTCGGCGTCGACCCCCTGCACGCCCACGTAGGTGTTGGTGAGGACCGGAGGGATGGCCAGCAGCCACAGGGCCACGACGGTCGGCCCGAAGCCGAAGGCGAGGGACGGCGTGTAGTTCAGCATCAGTTGGAAGACGATCGAGAGGATGGCGAACGACGGGATGGCCCGGCCGAAGTTCGCCACGGTGACGGCCAGGAACTCCCCTCGGCGGGTG
>DASWCX010000290.1:0-4069 GCA_036395815.1 Actinomycetota bacterium
CGCCGAGCATCCGAACGCCCCTCGCGACGAGCGCGTGGACGGCGTCCGGTTCGTCCGCCGTGGATCGTGGCGAACCGTCTACCTGTGGGCGGCCGTCTACCACGCGCTCGGGCGGTTCGGCCCACACGACGACGTGGTGGACGTGCAGAACGCCATCCCGTTCTTCTCCCCCCTGTGGTGTCGCCATCGGGTGGTCGCGTTGGTCCATCACGTCCATCGGGAGCAATGGGAGATGTTGTTCGGCCCCCGCGTGGCCAGGGCCGGCTGGTGGGTCGAGTCGTGGCTGGCCCCACGGATCTATCGCCGCACCACGTACGTCGCCGTGTCGGAGGCCACCCGAGCCGACCTGGTCCGCCTCGGAGTGTCGCCAGAGCGGATCTCGGTCGTCCGCAATGGCTCCGCCGGCTTCGATGCGCCGGTGCCGAAGGAAGAGCGGCCGACGCTCGTGTATCTCGGCCGGCTCGTCCCGCACAAACGGGTCGAACTCCTGCTGGAGGCCGCGGCGATCCTGCGAGTGGCTCACCCCTCGCTCCAGATCCTTGTGGTCGGCCACGGCCCCTGGGAAGAGCGGCTCCGGGAGCACGCTCGAGCCACGGGGGTCGACGACCTGGTCTCGTTCGAGGGCTTCGTCGACGAGGCCACCAAGCGCGACATCCTGACCCGAGCCTGGGTCCTGATCCAGCCCTCGGTGAAGGAGGGCTGGGGGCTGTCGGTGGTGGAGGCGGCGGTGGCGGGAACGCCTGCCGTCGCCTTCCGCGTGGGCGGCCTGGAAGAGTCCATCCTCGACCGCCGGACCGGCCTCCTCGCCGACACGTTCGCCCAGTTCGTAGGATCGATCGAGGCCCTCCTCGATTCTGATCCGCTGCGGAGCGAGCTGGGCTCAGCCGCCCGCGCTCGGGCCACCTCGTTCAGCTGGGAGGACACTGCGCGAGGGATGGACGCCGTCCTGGCCAGCACGCACGAGCCGGCGGTCCTGGTGCCGGAGGTCTCGGAGGTGTCGGAGGTGGCCGAGCCGACCATGGAGATCGTTTGAGCGTCCGGGGGGCGTTCGGATCCTCGTGAGCGGCGGCCCGAGCGTTCTGTTCGTGGCCGGGGCCGGACGATCGGGCAGCACGCTGCTGGGGACCATGTGCGGGCAGATCGACGGGTTCGCCGACGTGGGGGAGCTCAGGCACATCTGGGGCCGAGGCCTGCTGGCGAACGAGCTCTGCGGCTGCGGCCGGCCGTTCCGCCGATGCCCCTTCTGGACGGAGGTGATCGAGGCGGCGTTCGGATCCTTCGACGCCGCGGCCCCGGCTCGCCGTCGGGAGCTGCAACGAAGCGTCGACCGGATGTGGCGGATCCCCCAGCTCAGGGCCGCTCGTGGGGGGAGCCGGTTCGCCGCTCGGGCCATGACGTACGCGGAGGCCATCCGGCGGCTGTATGCGGCGGTGGCGGCGACGGCCGGGGCCAGGGTGGTGGTGGATTCATCGAAGTCTCCGTCGCACGTCTTCGTGGCCAACCTGGCCCGGGGGCTGGACGTGCGGGTGGCGCACCTGGTGCGCGACCCGCGGGCCGTGGCGTTCTCCTGGCGCCGGGTTCGGGTTCGGCCGGAGGTGGCCGGAGGCCGGGAGTCGATGCCGCGCATCCCGGCGGCGTGGGCGGCGTTCGAATGGGACGTGATGAACGCGGCGGCCCGGAACACGCGGACGCTGGGGCTGCCCTATGCCCTCCTTCGCTACGAGGACCTGGTGGCCCGGCCGGGGCCGGAGCTCGCCCGAACCCTGAGCGAGCTCGGACTGGGGAGCCCCGAGCTCGCGTTCATCCGGGACGACCGGGTTCGGCTCGGACCAACCCATTCGGTGGCGGGAAATCCGTCGCGCTTCGTCTTGGGGAGCGTGCACCTGCACCCCGACCTCGAATGGGAGGATGCCATGAAGCGGCGGGATCGCCTGGTGGTCACCGCGCTGACATGGCCCCTCCTGGGGGCCTACGCGTACCGACCGGCCGTCACGGCGAGGGGGAGCCGTACAGGACGGAGGGGCCGTTGACCGCCGAAGCCGGGTTCTGGCTGATCACCACCAGGTAGGCCCCCACCACGGCGAGCACCAGAGCCAACAGGGCGGCCAGCACCAACAGCCTCACCCTGGTCCAGTCCATCCCCGTCCCTCCCGCTCGGGCGGCAGAAGGATATCAGGAGCCCGATCTCGATCGGAAGGATCGGGCCCGGGCGCTCCGGTGGACGGCCCATGCGGCTCCCCCCACGACCGCGGTGGTCAGCAGGTCCCCCACCAGGACGGCCCCGAGAGGCGGCGCGGGGAACGAGGGGACGTCGGCGGGCATCGGGGAGCGATACAGGCGGAGATCGGGCGCGTCGAACAGCGCCGGCAGGCCGATCAGGCGGGGCGGGTATCTCCTCCAGTCCGCCTCCTTGAACACCACCACATAGCGCACGCCCAGCCGCCGGAGCTGCGGGGGGAGCGGGCCTCTCCCTTCGACCACCGGCGCGGCCCGCCGGGCCCACGGATCCTCGTCGGGGAGCCGGTAGGGGCCGACCTCAAGCGACGAGCTCGACAGGACAGGGCGGGAGAAGTACTGCAGCGCCGGCTGGTGCACCGGCCGGTCGCGGTTCCACCGGAACGGCAGGAAGGCGTGCCACGGCAGGGCCAGGATCCCGCCGGGAAGAGGATCGGAGGCGACGACGCTCTCCACCCGGCCCCATGACGGCGGGTATCTCGAGGGGAACAGCCGCCCCGACTCGCCCCAGGCGAGGGTCGGCGCCAGGGCCACCGGGAGGATGGCCAGCGCCGCGGCGGACCTCCGCACCAGCCGGTCGGTCGGGGGGATCGCCTGCAGGACCCGCTCGACGCCCAACCCGAACCCGACCGAGCCGGCCAGCGCCAGCGGGATGACGAACTTCTGCGAGTCTCGAAGGATCCCGCCGCCGGGGAGCCCCGACAACCAGCGCGAGACCGCGTCCAGCCCGCCCACGCTCGGGGCCGCGGCCAGGAGCATGCCGACGGCCGCGGCCGCGCTGATGCCGGACACGGCTCCGGCCGGCCAGCGACGACCGAGCCTGGCCCACCCGGACACCGTCAGCCCGGCGATCAAGACGAACGCGGGGATCCACAGGCCGGCGGTTCGGCCCGGCGGGGCGACGTCGGTCCGCCACAGACCTCCCAGCGAGAGCAGGCTCCCGATCGTGCCGAGGGGCGAGTCCGACCGCGCCCTGAACAGAGCGGTCGCCAGCAGCGGCCGCTCCGGGACTGCCGGGCCGAGCAGCGCCGGAACCAGCCAGGGAAGGTTCGCCGCCGCCACCGCCCCGGCCAGGACCGCCCCCCTCCGGGCCACCGCCCGGAGGCGCTCCCTCCACGGGGGGCTCAGGCAGACGGCGGCGGCGACCGCCCCACCGAGGATCCCCGTGTACGGGCCGGGCACCATGGCCAGGAACAGGGCCAGGACCAGAAGCCCGGCCGCGCCGGCCTCGCCCCGGCGGAAGCGCACCGCGGCGTCCACCACCCACGGCAGGACGGCGTACCCGAGCAACAGGGCCCAGTGCCCGACCAGGAGCCGTTCGTAGGTGAACGGGTTCCATGCGTACAGCACGCCGCCGGCCACTCGGGCGACCGGGCGGTCGGAGGGGACCAGCCTCGCCGCTCCGAGGGTGGCCAGGGCGATGATGCCCACGAGGACGAGCTTCTCGACCACCGCTCCGGTGACCGCCCGAGACAGCAGGGCGACGATCAGCGCCGAAGGGACCGACCGGGGCGGCGCCCCGGACACCCCCAGCAGGGCCCACGACAGGCGCGGGCTCGGCACGAAGGCCATGTCGTACGACAGGACGAAGCCGGGCGCCAGGAGTGGAGCGGCGGCGGCGACAGCCAGGACGAGACCGGACAGCTCGCCGACGTGCCGGGCCGCAAACCGGGGTTGCCTAAACGCTGGCCTCCGTTGGAACCGGGGGAACCATACCGCACGATGGGTCCCGGAGGCTCCGTCCAGGCCGGCGGGCTATCATTCGGGGCTCATGCCCTGGTCGGCGCCCGAGCGAGGGCCCTCCGCGGGGGCCATCCGGGGGGCCTGGCGGATC
>DASWCX010000291.1:0-3393 GCA_036395815.1 Actinomycetota bacterium
CCCGGGCCGGCGTCCTCACCGGGGAGGCCAGCGTGAACCTCCAGGCCAGCGGCGAGGGGATGGTGGCGGGAGACATGGTGAACACGGCCTCGCGCATCCAGTCCGTGGCCGAGCCCGGCTCCGTGTTCGTCGGCGAGACCACGCGCCGGGCGACCGAGGTCGCCATCGCCTACGAGGACTCAGGCACCCACGAGCTCAAGGGCAAGGCCGAACCCGTGCACCTGTGGCATGCCCTTCGGGTCACCGCGGGCCGGGGCGGGCTCATGAAGTCGGAGGGGCTGGAGCCCCCGTTCGTCGGCCGGGACCGGGAGCTCAAGCTGGTGAAGGACCTGTTCCACGCCTGCGTTGACGAGGGCCGGGCCACCGTGGTCCAGGTGACCGGGATCGCCGGGATCGGCAAGTCCCGGCTGGGGTGGGAGTTCTTCAAGTACATGGACGGTCTGACGAACGTGTTCATGTGGCACCGGGGGCGGTGCCTGGCGTACGGCGAGGGGGTGACCTACTGGGCCCTCGCCGAGATGGTGCGGGGACGGGCCGACATCCTGGAGGGGGAGGACCGCGCCTCAGCATCGGCCAAGCTCCGCGAGGCCGTGGAGCGGTACGTCCCCGACCCCGAGGACCGCCGCTTCGTGGAACCTCGACTGGCTCACCTGATCGGCCTTCAGGAGCGCACCGCGCCCGACAAGACGGATCTGTTCGCGGGATGGCGGCTGTTCTTCGAGCGACTGGCCGAGCAGCTCCCGGTGCTGATGGTGTTCGAGGATCTCCAGTGGGCCGATCCCTCCCTGCTCGAGTTCCTGGACTACCTCTTGGAGTGGTCCCGGGGCTTCCCCATCTTCGTCATGACGCTGGCCCGCCCGGGCACGGACCGGACCTCGCTCGCCGCCCGGCGCAACGCCACGTCGATCTACCTGGAACCCCTGTCCGGGCAGGCCATGGAGCAGCTCCTCACCGGCCTGGTCCCGGGGCTACCGGCGGAGCTGACTCGCAAGATCCTGGATCGGGCCGAAGGCGTGCCCCTGTATGCGGTTGAGACCGTCCGCATGCTCCTCGACCGGGGGCTGCTGGTGGAGGACGGCCCGGTGTACCGGGTGACCGGCGAGATCGAGGACCTCGACGTCCCCCAGACCCTGCAAGCCCTGATCGCGGCTCGCCTGGACGGACTCACCACGGGCGAGCGCCGACTGGTCCAGGACTGCTCCGTGCTCGGCAAGACGTTCACCCGAGCGGCGGCGGCGGCCCTCACCGGCCTCCCGGAACGGGAGCTCGAGCCGCTGCTGGCCTCCCTCGTGGCGAAGGAGGTCCTCCAGGTGCAGTCCGACCCCCGGTCCCCGGAGCGGGGGCAGTACGGGTTCCTACAGGACATCGTGCGCACGGTTGCCTACGAGACCCTCGCCAGGAAGGATCGCAAGGACAAGCACCTGAAGGTGGCTGGGTACCTCGTACGAGCGTGGGGGGAGGACGAGGAGGAGATCGTGGAGGTGGTGGCCTCCCACCTGCTCGAGGCGTACCGGCTGGCCCCGGACGCCGACGACGCGGCGCCGATCGGGGAGCAGGCTCGACGGATGCTGATCCGGGCCGCCGAGCGATCGGCATCGCTGGCCGCCTCGGCCGAGGCCCAGTCCTATTTCCAGCAGGCGGCCGAGCTCACGAGTTCGGCCCTGGAGCGGGCCGAGCTGACGGAGCGGACGGGCCAGATGGCATGGACATTGGGTCGGGCCGAAGAGGCCGCAGCCCATTACGAGGAGGCCACCGGCCTGTTCGAGGATTCCGGGCAGACCCACCAGTCGGCCAGGGTCCAGGCCCGGCTGGCCGAGGTCGAGTTCACCCAGGGCCATCTGGAGCAGGCCATCGAGCGCATGAGCCGGGCACATGCGGTCCTCTCCGGTGAGGAGCCCGATCCGGACGTCGCCCTGGTCGCCGGTCAGCTCGGCAGGTTCCTCGCCGTCGCCGGCCGGTACGACGAGGCCGCCCCGACGCTCGAGGAGGCCCTGGAGCTGGCCGAACACCTGGAGCTTCCCGAGGTCTATTGCCAAGCCCTGGCCAGCCGAGCGATCGCGTTGACGAATCGCGGGCGTCTTCGAGAGGCGGGAACGCTGCTGCGGCACGCCCTCGAGGTGGCGCTGGACAATGGCCTCACGGGCGCCGCGCTCCGCGCCTACAACAACCTGGGCGTGGTGCTGGAGTCGCAGGACCGGTTCGCCGAGGCCATCGAGGTCGCGAATCAATCGATCGTCCTTGCCCGCCGAGCCGGGGATCGGCCCAGAGAGCTCGGGTGGCTCTCCGGGGGGATCATCGACCTGGTCGGCGCGGGGCGGTGGGACGAGGCGGAGGCGCAGGCCGAGGAAGCCCTGGCGGCCCCGGAGCTCCCCTCCATCGCATGGGCGGCCGCCGGGCTCGCCGATCTCATCCCGGTGTTCATCCATCGAGGCCGTCTGGGACGGGCCCGAGGATTCCTCACAGCCTTGCCCGGACAAGACAGCGACAACCCGGAGACACGGCTGGCCTACGACCTCGGCCACGCACGATTGTCGCGGGCTGAGGGCAACTCGGCGGAGGCACTGGCCACCGCGGAGCAAGGCTTGGCCGCCGTTGCCCACCTCGGGCTGACGCGTGCGCTGGTGAAGCAGGCCCTCGTGGAGGCGGTCGAGGCAGCCCTCGACGTCGGCGAAGCCGCGAAGGCCGAGGAGCTCCTTGGGCTCGTCCGGCGAGCCCGGCCGGGTCAGGTCACGCCGTTCCTTCGCGCCCATGCAGCCAGGTTCGCCTCGCGTCTGGCAGCCCTGGGCGGCGATGCCGAAAGCGTGGAGCCAGGATTCCTTGCAGCGGAGCAGGGGTTCCGGGAGCTCGGTACCCCGTTCGACCTCGCGGTAACGCTCCTCGAGCACGCCGAGTGGCTAGTGGCACGGGAACGCACCGACGAAGCGGAGGGGCTTCTGGCGGAGGCGGGCGAGATATTCGCCGGACTCAACGCCACGCCGTGGACCGAGCGGGTCGAGCTCGCGTCCACGACCGCGACAACCGAACCCAGCATCGAACGGGTCTAAGCCTGCCCGCGCGGGGCGCGAAGAGGGGGGGGTTCCAGTGAAGGGGGTCAGGGAGGTGACTCCGCACGGCCATGTCTTGTCGATCCTGGCAGCCGGCAGTACGGTCAACGCATGAGCCCCGATCCTGCCCATCAGATCAGCGTGGTGAAGCGGCATCAGCTTCAGGCCGGAGTGGCCTCGGGAGGCATGACCCGGGCCGCTGCCATTTCCGCCGACACCGTCGGCTCCGAGCAGATCTTCATGGGGATCAGTAGGCTTCCACCGGGGCTTCGAAGCTCCGCCCATATCCACACGAACTGCGAGTCCGCCCTCTACGTGGCCTCTGGAAGGGGGCGCTTCCTGATCGGTC
>DASWCX010000292.1:0-3416 GCA_036395815.1 Actinomycetota bacterium
TCGAGCACATGGGCGACGCCGCCCGGGCCCGGGCTCTCCTCGAGGGGCGCGAGTACGTCCTCCCCGACGACGTGAAGGCGCTTGCCGGACCGGTGCTCACCCACCGGCTGGTGCTCTCGACGGACGCCAGGATCAGGGACCGCCGGGCGGAGGAGGTCCTGGCCGAGATCCTGGAGGGCGTGAGCGTCCCCGTCGAGTTCATGGGCGCCTGACCGGCAAGGACGGCCGCAGACGAACACCGAGGACCGCCGCCAGATCGCGCTGATGGTCGCGATCATCCTCGGGGTGGCCGCGGTGGCGGCAGGACGGCTCCAGCTGCTGTTGTGGGCGGTGGCGGTTGGGATCATGGCCGGCGCCACGCTCATGTGGGCGAGACACGCGTGGCGCCATGTCGAGATCAGCGCGGCGTTCCGCCCGTCCCGGGCCTTCCAGAGCGAGACGGTCACGTTGCGGGTGAAGCTCTCGAACCGCAAGGCGCTGCCGCTCCCCATCGTTCGCCTCGGGATCTGGCTGCCCGAGGGGCTCCTGCCCGGCGGCGACGAGGGACCGAGCCCCATCCGCGGCTACCACCGGCGACTGTTCCTCCCAGGGCGATCGGAGGCGGTCCTCGAGCTTCCGGTGCGAGTGCTTGGGCGGGGGGAGTTCTGGCTGCAGCGGATCGACGCAGAGCTGTCCGATCCGTTCGACCTGGCTCCCCTGCACCGAGAGCTGTTCCCCGACGCCGACCTCCTGGTGTTCCCCGAGCCGCGGATCGCCATCCGGGCCGAGGTTCGCCGCCGGCTACCATTCGGCCGCCCCGTGGCCGCGGTGCACATGTTCGAGGAGCGGGAACGGTTCGCCGGGGTCAGGCCGTACGAACCCGGCGACCCCTTGAACCGGATCCACTGGCGGCTGACCGGCCACACCGGCGGGCTGCAGACGAAGCTCTTCGAGCCGACCCGGAGCGCCGAGGTCCTTCTGGCCATGGACCTGTCGGTGGGCGAGCCCTTCTGGGATGCCATCTTCCCTGGCATCGCCGAGGACACCATCGGGTGGGCCAGCTTCCTCGCGCGGCAGGCCATCCACGCCGGGTGGCGGGTGGGGATGATGGCGAACACCCACCTCAGCAAGGGGAGGGGTCCGCTTCGGGTGCCCGCGTCGACCGCGAAGGGCCACGAGGCCGCGCTGTTCGCCGCCCTGGCTCGCATGCCCAACGAGCCCACCTCGGACCTGGCCCCGGTGCTTCGGGAGAACGTTCGCCGGATGGGACAGGGCGCCACCGTGATCGTGATCTCCCCGCGTCCCGGCCCCGGCCTCGGCCACCAGATGGCGCTGCTCCGGAGACGGGGGCTGGAAGTGGTCGCGCTGTCGCCTCTGGACGTGCGGCCCCGATGGGCCTGGCCGCCCGAGGGGGAGGCCGGGGCCTGATGGAGCGAGTCGAGGGCGGGGGCCGGCGGCGCCTCCGGCGCTCTGGGGTACCGGATGGCGGAATCCTGGGTGCTGGGGGGTCGGAGGGGGCACCGATCAGGCCCTTGGATCCGCCGGACCCCGAACGGATCGGCAGCCGGAGCGTCCCGGCCGCCACGCTCGCGGCGCTGGCCGAATCGGGATTGCTATTCCTGCCCCTCCGGCTGGCGGCGGTGCAGGGGCTGGGGGCGACCGGCGGGCCGCTGGCCACCTATCCGCTGTTCGTGGCGCTGTTCGTGGGCGGCACCGCGCTGGCCACCCGGCTGCATCGTTCGCCTGCGATGCCGTCGGTGACGGCCGGAGTGGCGGTGGCGATCGGCATCGTGCAGGGCGGATGGCTGGGAGCAGGAGGCGCATCGATCACCGCCGTCACCGTCATCCTGTCGCTTGCCGTGGCCCTCCGGGTGGTCACCCTGGCCCTTCGGGACTGGCGGGACCCGGTCGACCTGTCGTTCGGCTTGGGCGCGATGCTGCTGCTGCTCGAGGTGTTCATGGCGAGCAGCGCGCACGCCGGATGGGAGGGACCGCTCCTGGTGATCGTGCCGGTGTTCTTCGTCGCTTCGATCGCCTCGCGAGCCAGGTCGGTGAGGTTGGCCGGAGGGGAGAGCACCCCGGAGGCGACCGGGCCGGACACTGCGGCGACACCGGAGGTCTCGCCCCGCTTCTCCCTGCTCCTGTTGGCGGCCTTCCTCGCCGGAGTGGGGCTCCTCACCGCGATGGGAACCTCGGGTGGGCTGTTGCAGATCCTCGGACACGTGCTGTTCCCGGCCGCGATCGCCGTGGTGGTGGCGTTCGCCGTGGTGCTGGGCGTGTTCGGACAGGCCCTGGCCTCCGTGGCGGCGAAGTTCCATCTCAATTTCGGGGCGGCCCTCCAACGCATCGCGGCCAGGTTCAGCCGGGCCCGGGTTCGGCTTCGGACCCAGGTCCACCCGGGCCACGCCGGCTGGCTGGAGCGAGCGATCGGAGCGGTGGTGCTCGTGGCGGTGGCCGCTCTGGTCCTGTGGTTGATCCATCGGCACCGCGAGTCGCCCGACTGGTCGACCAAGAGGCTCCCCGGCCGGGCACGGGTCGAGGCCATCGGACGCGCCCTCGCGGATCTTCCGACCATCGGACGGCTGATCCGCAAGGGCGGCTTCCCGGCCGAGATCGTTCGCCGGTGGTACGCGGAGGCGCTCCTCGCCCTCGAGGCCCGCGGTGTGGCCAAGCCGGAGGCGGCCACCCCGGCCGAATACGTGGGCCACGTGGGCCGGGCGTTCCCGGAGGCTCGCCCCCCGTTCGAGCAGCTGACCCGGGCGTACGAACGGGTGCGGTACGGCGCCATCGCCATCGACCGGGCCGACCTCGCTGGGGTTCGGGTGGCCCGAGACCGGGCCCTGTCCATCATCCGGCGGGTGGCCCGCGCGGATGTCGCGGCCGAGGAGGCGGGCCCCAGCGAGGGCAGAAGCCGGGAGGGGATCGAGCGCCCGGGCGGCAACGGAGATGCGGCCGGCGCTCCCGGCGAGCCAGAATGAGGACGACCGTGATCACCATCAGGCGCGACCGGGAGATCTTCGAGACCGACGGAGGCTGGTTCCATGCCCGTTGGCATTTCTCCTTCGACCGGTACCGCGATCCCGATTGGACTCAGTTCGGATCCCTGCGCGTGTTCAACGACGACCGGCTGGTGCCGGGGGCGGATTGGCCGATGCACCCGCATCGGGACATCGAAGGGCTCACGTACGTGGTGGAGGGGACGTTCCGGCACGCCGACAGCCTCGACGGTGAGTACCGGCTGCTGCCGGCCGGGTCGGCGCAGCGGATGACCCTGGGGTCCGGGGCGTGGCATTCAGAGCAGAACGCCTCGGACACCGAACCCATGCGGTTCATCCAGATGTGGATCATGCCGCGGGAGCGAGGCCTCGCCCCTTCGGTCGAGCAACGGGTCTTCACGAAGGAGGATCGAACCGACCGGCTCCTGAGGATCATCTCGG
>DASWCX010000293.1:0-3236 GCA_036395815.1 Actinomycetota bacterium
ATCTGCGGAAGGTGGGTGACTACCAGCACCTGCCGGCTCGCGGCCAAGGCGGCCAACCGCTTTCCTACCGCCACCGCGGCCCTTCCCCCGATCCCCGCGTCTACTTCATCGAAGACCAGCGTTGGCACGTCGTCGAGATCCACCATGACGCTGCGGCAGGCGAGCATGGTCCGCGAGAGCTCGCCGCCAGAGGCCACCTTGGAGAGCGGGAGCGCGGCCTGCCCCGGCCCGCCGGAGAACAGCAACTCGACCCGCTCGGCCCCGGTCGGGCCGGGCTCGTCCAGGGGCCGGCGCTCAACCTCCACCATGACCCCCTCCATGCCCAGCTCGCGCAATTCCGCCTCGACCACCGCAGTAAGCCTCGGCCCGGTCTCGGCTCGGACCCGGGTGAGCCCGCCGGCGGCATCCACCGACCGCGCCGTGAGGTCTTCGACCGCCGACCGCAGCCCGATCCGTTCATCATCCGCGGACGCCAGCGAGGCGAATCGGGCCCTCGCCTCCTCCAGGTAGGCCAGGACCCCCTCTTCCCCCTCGCCGTACTTCCGCTCGAGGGCCTTGAGCGCCCCAACCCGTTCCCGGACCTCCTCAAGGCGGGCAGGATCGAGGACGATGCCCTCCCGGTAGCCCCTCAGGTCTCGGGTCAGGTCACTGGCCTCCTCCGCCAGGGCCGCGGACCGATCCGCCAGTCCCTGGGCCTCCGGGTCCAAGGACGACGCCTCCCGGAGGGCGGCGGCCACCCTGAGGAGGGAGTCGACTCCCGTCCCCTCGGCCGACAGGACGTCTTCGGCCAAGGCGGCATACCCGAGGAGCCGCTCGGCGTAGGCCAGGCGCGCCTCCTCGGCCTCGAGCCGCGGGAGCTCCCCTGGACGGACCCCGGCCGACTCGATCTCGCGGATCTGATAGGCGAGGAGGTCCATATCGCGCTCACGCTCTCGGGAGAGCGCAGTGAGCTCCTCCAGGCGGGCCCGGGCTGCCAGGAGCCGGCCGCGAAGGTCGCGGAAGGACCGAACCCGCGCTAGGTGTTCGGCCCCCGCGAATCGATCTACGAACTCTGTCTGGGCGGCCGCCGACAGGGACTTCAGACCCTGTTGCTGCCCGTACATCTCGACCAGGTGGGAAGCCAGATCGATCAGGGCTGAGACCGGCGCGAGCTGCCCGCCGATCCGCGCCTTGCTCTTCCCGTCGGCGCTCACCGTCCGAGCCAGCAGCAGCTCACCGTCCTCGGCCCACCCACCGGAGTCCGCCGTCCTTGTCGCGTCGAACCTGGCCTGCACCCGGGCAGCCCCGACCCCCGAGCGGACCATGGTGGCCGACCCCCGTTGCCCCAGGGCCAGCGCGAGCCCCACGGTGATCATGGTCTTCCCCGCCCCGGTCTCGCCGGTAAGTACGTTCAGTCCGGGGTCGAACTCCAGGTCCAGGTCCTCGATGACCCCCAGCCCGGTGATGTGAAGCTCCCGGAGCACCCGGCGATGCTACCGGCTCCCGCCGACATCCCGTCGGGGAGGCCAGATTTCTCGCCCACGCGCGCGTGGAATGGCGGCGTTTCGTCTCCCCAAACCACGAGGCCCGGGTTCGGGGCGGCCCCGATCCGGACGCCCGCTCTCACCGGAAGCTCCGGTCTCCCGGCCGTCGGCCGAGAGCAGTCCGGGCTCCTCTCCAACCACCTCGAGGGTCACGTCTTGGTCGGCGGCAAGGACCAGCGTCCTATCGAAGACCATGTGCCAGCACCGAAGGGAGTTTCATCGCCCTCGCGTTCGACACCGCGGTCAGCCAGATCCAGTCCCACCGAACGGCCTGAGCGAGCGCCCGGGGAAGTGCCCTCGTCCCCGGCACGCGGGCATGGTTGCCCCGCCCCTCCGGCCTCGTTCCTCCAGGCAAGACAGCGGCCATATGCCTCAGTTAGGTACCCACTGGGCAGGGTGTTCATGAGCAAGGGACCCGACCACGGCGGGCGATCGAAGCGATTGACGCCTCTGTAATCACCGATTGCGGGCCAGCCCGCCGCGGGGGCTGGAACATCCCACGCCGACCGCACCGTCGAACGGTTACTGCCCTGCCCTCCCGGGGCACGGAGGCATGAAAGGGGGTACCGATGACCAGGCGGATGGGGGTTATCGTCATCGCCGCAGTCGTGGCCGGGCTGGTGATCTGGTTCGCGGCGACGGCGATGGCGCAAAGTGGCGCGACTCCGAGCGCCAAGCCGGCGCGAACGATCACCGTGAGCTCGACGGCGACGGTCAATGCCCAACCCGACGAGGTGGTACTGGACCTCGGGGTCCGCTTCGAGTCGGCCGACAGCGCGGCCGCCTTCGCCCAGAACGCGAAGGACATGCAGGCGGTGCTGGATGCCCTGAAGGCGGCGGGCATCACCGATAAGGACGTGCAGACGACGAACGTCTCGCTGGAACAGAACAACCAGGGCAAGCCGAACGAGCGGCGGGTGTTCGTCGCCTCCAACTCCGTGCAGGTGACGATCCACGACATGTCTTCAGTCGGCTCGGTGATCGATGCCGCGGTGAACGCCGGAGCAGACTCCGTGAACGACATCTCCTTCCAGCTCTCGAACCCCAACACGATCCGCACCGATGCCCTGAGCCAGGCGGTGACCGGCGCGCGGACGAAGGCGGAGGCGCTGGCACGTGCCGCCGGGGCCGAGGTCATGCGCGTGGTGACGATCGACGAGCAAAACTTCCGACCGCCCGTCTACAACCAATCGCTGGCCGCGCTTCCCAGGGCCGGGGTCCCGACGCCGGTGGTCCCGCCGAGCTCGCTCCAGGTGAGCGTGACGATCGCGGTGGTCTGGGAGATCGCCTGAGCCGCCCAGAGCGGGCGGGAAGGTCCGAGCCCGGGACCTGGTTGGAGTCCCGTCGACATGGATCCTGGGACCATGAGTTTCCTGCGGAGGCCAGTACAGGGGTCGGCCTCCGATCGCGCCCTAAGGATGTGAGTGGAGGATCCGCCTACCTACCTTAGGTGGGATCGAACCTTCGTGGTCCCCACCGGGAGCAGGTCCCCGGTCTTCACGTAAGGGCACTGTTGCGTTGGCCGAAGCCTGGGCGAGGTGGACCGACACCCTTGGGCAGGTGTCAGATAACGAGAGCCAGTTCAGCAAACGCGTCGGCAAACCGGGCGGAAGGAGGCACGTCGGTCCCGAGATCGTAGAAGCCCCTTCGGAGGTTTTGAACGAAGGCGTGCGCGGCGACGATCACCCTGGCGGAACGGTCTCGCTTCAGCCC
>DASWCX010000294.1:0-3554 GCA_036395815.1 Actinomycetota bacterium
CTGGGTCGTCATCGACGAGACGCGTAGCGGGTGCCCGGCGAGCGATCGGACATCCGATCCTTGCCTCCACCAGGCAATATGGCGGCGAATTCGTCAAGATGCGTGTGCCCCCGGCAGGATTCGAACCTGCGCACCGCGCTCCGGAGGCGCGTGCTCTATCCCCTGAGCTACGGGGGCCCACCTGCATGGTAACAACCGGCGTGCCGCGCTCGGCCCGGTACTAACATCGGTCGAACCTCGCCATGATCCAGAAGACGCTCGGCCGAGTCCTCGCCGAAGCGGCGGTCGCCGCCGCTCCTGAGCTCGAGCTGGACCCTGCCGCCATCCCGGACCCGGAGATCGAGCGGCCCCGCCTCCAGGAACACGGCGACTGGTCCACGAACCTCGCCCTTGTGCTCGCGCCGAAGGCGAAGCGCCCGCCCCGCCAGGTCGCCGAGGCGATCGTTCGCCACATGGGGGCCGACGGCGACGTGACCCGGGTCGAGGTGGCCGGCCCCGGATTCATCAACCTGTTCCTTGGCTCGGCATGGCTCCACGAGGCGCTGCGGGAGATCCTCGAGAGCGGCCAAGCGTACGGCCGAGCCTCGCAGCCCGCCGGGAAGACCATCCAGGTCGAGTTCGTCTCCGCCAACCCCACCGGCCCACTGCACATCGGGCACGCCCGGAACGCCGTCCTGGGCGACGCCATCGCCAACCTGCTGGAAGCCACCGGAAACCGGGTGGAGCGCGAGTACTACTACAACAACGCGGGGCGCCAGATGGAGCTGTTCGGGCGCTCGGTGGAGGCCAGAATGCTCGAGCTCAACGGGCGCCAGGCGCAACTCCCCGCGGACGGCTACGCCGGCGACTACATCTGGGACGTGGCCCGCGAGGTCGACGCCGCCGTCGACCGTTCGATCCTCGACCTCGAACCCGACGAACGATGGAAGGTCGTGCTCGACGCGGCGGCGCCCATCATGCTCCGGCAGATCGAGGCCACGCTGGCGCGGTTCGGCATCCGCTTCGACAGCTACGGCCGCGAGGACCTCCTGCACGAGTCCGGAGCCATCCTGAAGGCGGTTGAGCGGTTGCGCGCGGCCGGCTATGTCTACGACCACGATGGGGCGGTGTGGTTCCGGTCGACCGAGTTCGGCGACGACAAGGACCGCGTCCTGATTCGGTCGAACGGCGTCCCCACGTATTTCGGCGCAGACGCCGCCTACGTGATCGACAAGTTCGAGCGAGGTTTCGACCACCTGATCTACGTGTGGGGAGCCGACCACGACGGCGACGTCGCCAGGGTGAAAGGGGCGGCGACGGCGCTGGGGTTCGATCCCGAGGCCGTCGAGATCGTCATCTATCAATTCGTCTCGTTCGTCAGCGGCGGGCAACCGGTGCAGATGAGCAAGCGGACGGGGGACCTCCTGACGCTCGACGAGCTCCTGGAGGAGGTGGGGCCCGACGCGGCCCGCTACACGCTGCTCAACCGGTCTCCGAACTCCGCGATGGAGTTCGACCTCGAGGAGGTCGTCAGGCGCTCGATGGACAACCCCGTGTTCTACGTCCAGTACGCCCACGCTCGGATCGCCAGCCTGATCCGGCATGCCGGCGAGCGGGGCATCGAGCTCGAGCCGTTCGACCGGGTCGCGTTCGACCTGCTGGGGGATCCGTCGGAGCTCGAGCTGATCCGGAAGCTGACGGAGCTCCCCGAGGTGGTGGCGGGCGCGGCCGAGGCTCGGGCGCCCCACCGCCTGACCCGGTACGTGGAAGAGGTCGCCACCCAGTTCCACCGCTTCTACACGGACTGCCGGGTCATCACCGAGGACGAACCCCTGACCCAGGCCCGGCTGTGGCTGTCGGTGGCGGCGAAGCAGGTGATCGGCTCGGCGCTGGGGCTGCTCGGGGTGAGCGCTCCCGAGTCGATGGAACGGATCGCCGACGATGGCCAGTGACGGCCAGCCCGCGGAGGGGCCCGTCGTCGCGGTCCCGGGCCGGCGGGAGTTCGTGGTCCGGCCGGCCTGGCCTTCGGACGCCCGGTCGTTCCTGGCGCTCTACCGGCAGGTCGTTTCGGAGATGCGGTTCATCCGCACCGAGCGCGTGACCAGCGGCCCCAGGCACTTCGGGAAGGAGTTCAGGAGGTCTCGGACGGAGGAACATGCCGAGCTCCTCGCCGTCGCCTCAGGCGAGGTGATCGGGAGCCTCGGCATCTCCAGGGAAGCGCACCCTGTGAACCGCCACGTGGCCTCGCTGGGGATGATGGTGGCGCCCGAGTGGCGGGGGCGGGGAGTCGGCTCGGCGCTGCTGGCCGAGGCCATACGGTGGGCCCGCGACGTCGGGGTGGAGAAGGTGGCCCTCTCCGTCTTCCCCGACAACGAGGCGGCCCGGGCCCTGTACCGGAAGTTCGGGTTCGTCGAGGAGGGCAGGCTGACCGCCCACTCGAAGAAGTCGATCGGGTATCGGGACGAGATCGTGATGGGGCTGTGGCTGATCCCGCAGCCCGACGGAGAGTCCCCGTGAGCGGACCGTGGCGGGGGGTCATCGAGGAGTACCGCGACCGCCTGCCGGTCACGGCGGCGACCCCGGTGGTCACCCTGGGGGAGGGAGGGACCCCGCTGGTCCGGTCCGGTCCGCTCTCGGCCGCCACCCGGTGCGAGGTCCACCTGAAGTACGAGGGCGCCAACCCGACGGGCTCGTTCAAGGACCGTGGCATGACGGTGGCCATCTCGAAGGCCGTGGAGGCCGGGTCGAAGGCCGTGGTGTGCGCGTCGACCGGGAACACCAGCGCCTCCGCCGCGGCCTATGCCGCGCGGGCCGGGTTGGCCTGCGCCGTCCTGGTGCCCCGGGGCAAGGTGGCCATGGGCAAGATGGCCCAGACGCTCGTTCACGGCGCGCTGGTGGTGGAGGTGGACGGCAACTTCGACGCGGCCCTGCGGGTGGCCATGGATCTCGCGGACCGCTACCCGGTCACCCTGGTGAACTCGGTCAACCCGTTCCGGCTCCAGGGCCAGAAGACGGGGGCGTTCGAGGTCTGCGACGCCCTCGGACGGGGGCCCGACTACCACTTCATCCCCGTGGGCAACGCCGGCAACATCACGAGCTACTGGATGGGCTACACGGAGTACGCGGACGACGGGCGGATCGCCCGGCCCCCCGTCATGTTCGGCTTCCAGGCGGCCGGAGCGGCGCCGATCGTGGAGGGCCGGCCCGTGGCGGATCCCTCCACCATCGCCACGGCGATCCGGATCGGGAACCCCGCGTCGTGGGAGCCGGCGGAGAAGGCGGCGGCCGAATCCGGAGGGCAGATCCTCGCGGTCACCGACCGGGAGATCCTGATCGCGTACCGTGGGCTGGCCCGGGAGGGGCTGTTCGCCGAGATGGCCTCGGCGGCGTCGGCGGCCGGGCTCCTGAAGGTTGCGGCCGAGGGTCGCCTGGACCCGGGCTCCACGGTGGTCTGCGTGCTCACCGGACACGGGCTGAAGGAGCCGGACTGGGCCATCGCCGGAGCGGGCGCCCCGAAGGTGATCCCCCCGGATCCGGCCGCGGTGGCCGCCGAGCTGGGTCTGTGACCTCCGAGG